>DYNN01000142.1 GCA_020721045.1 Thiomargarita sp.
AACAGAAAGCGAATTATCAAATACATACATTTAAATATGTTTTTTGAAGCAGCACCAGATTAAAGTTAGTTTTTTTGGTGGAGGAAGTGTTACGTTGTCTGCTGATTCTGAACACGGTAGTGATCAAAGCAAAGCATTTAAACAAGATTTGCGTAATTCCTATCGTCTATCAGTGAGTAACAATGTGGCAAAATTATATGTGAATGATGTGTTCTCACAAAAGGTAACTTTAACACCAGACTTAACTTATACTTTATTACTAATAGGTGGTGTTGAAAGAGCGGATGCAATGTATGAGTTACGTATAAATGGAGGTACTACAGGAACAACACCACCATCTAATGGCGGCGATTTTGACTCTGGCAAACAAGCCGGCATTCAACAATGTGTCAGCAATCCATCTTCCTGTGGAATTAGCGTAAGCGGCGGCACCTGTACCGGTGGCGTACACGCGACTTATAACACGGAAAGTGGCGAAGTACATATTCCCCTGATTGACGTACCCGGTCCCTTTGGCGAAATCCAAACTTACGAAGTTTACTTGCTACAACAACCGTCAACGTTTACCTTTAATTTAGATTTAGGTAGATTACTTAGACAAATTGAATAAATAATGTAGGCTGGGTTTATATGCTCGTTACCAAATTCCATTTGGTAATGCCTGCCTTGCAAGCTCTGTTTGCACTCTCGAAGCAGAGCTTCTTGAGCAGATACTACCAAGCTGAGCTTGGTAGCGAGCTATATCAACATTGCGAAAGGTGTATGACGCTTCGCTTATACACCCTACGCGAACTTAAATTAAATAAGTTATGGGATTTTACAGATTACGTGATACCAGCGCAATACGCTAACGCCATTGCGCCTTATAGATTGCTGGGAATATTTACATCGAATTCACGTTCACTGTTTATGACGTGAATTATTATCAATCACTAAAGTCAGTAATTTATCCGCAATATGTTCTAATGGTAGGATAAAATCCACACCGCCGTGTTTAATTGCTTCACTAGGCATTCCCCATACAACGCTGGTATGTTCATCTTGCGCAATATTGATTGCACCTGCATCGTGCATTTCTTTCATACCGCGGGCACCATCATCGCCCATACCTGTTAAGATCACACCAACTGCATTGGTACCTACATTTTGGGCAACAGACCGAAATAACACATCAACAGAGGGACGATGTCGATTGACTGGATTGCCTTCGTCTAAGCGACATACATAACGCGCACCATCACGTTTAACTAATAAATGATGACTACCTGGCGCAATATACACATGACCGGGTAATATCACGCTGTCATCTTCAGCTTCCATCACGGTCATGGCTGAAAGCTGATTCATGCGTGTTGCAAAAGAACGACTGAATGTGGCTGGAATGTGTTGGCTAATCACAATACCCGGTGCATTAGCAGGTAAACGAGTTAAAAGTACTTTAATGGCTTCTGTACCGCCTGTTGAAGCACCTAGCGCGATAATTTTTTCAGTGGTTTTAAAATGGCGCCGAACCGGTTCACTTTTAATAATAACATCAGCTGAATATTTCGGTGATATTTTAGGGGTAACCACAGTGGGTAATTTATCGATTGACTTACGCATGGGGCGAATTTGTGCGTGAGCGGCTGCTCTTATTTTACTAATAATTTCATCAGAATAGGCATCAAAAGTTTGCGCAATATCAATTTGAGGTTTGCAAATAAAGTCAACTGCACCATACTCTAGTGCTTGCAAAGTGACATCAGCACCTTTTTCAGTCAGTGCCGAAACCATGATGACGGGCATAGGACGTAATCGCATGAGATTGCTTAAAAAAGCTAAACCATCCATACGTGGCATTTCTATATCCAAAGTTAATACATCTGGATTGAGTCGCTTAATTTTTTCTCTCGCAATATAAGGGTCTGCCGCTGTCCCTATTACTTCAATATCGAATGCTGAATTCAATATTCTTGTCAACATCTGCCGGACTAACGCAGAATCATCGATAATTAAAACGCGTATTTTTGACATCCTAGTTTCCTACTAAAATAAATCAACATCACCTTCAATGGGTTGTTTTTCCAAATTACGTAAATACGCATTTTCTCTATTTAGAATTGATTGTTCCATAGAACGTAGTTTTTTAACTCTGACTCGTCCATTGGCTGGATAAAATAATATTTTACGCGGGTATACGTCACCTAGGTCTTCAGCAAGTAAGTTGAGGTTTTCAATACGAATATATTGCTTAATAAAGTCAATATTTTGCTGTCCAATATTTGCCATATTTGACATGATCTTTCCGCCGCCGAAAATTTTAACCTCGAGATTTTGACGTTTTCCGCCATATTTTAAGATTTCGTTAATCACATATTCCATTGCAAAGTTACCATAGCGTGTTGCAGCATTCACCTTAGTTTGTTCCCAAGCATTTGGGGATGTATGTATGGGCAACATGAAGTGATTCATGCCACCAATACCCGCAACACTGTCTCGAATACAAGCAGCAACGCAAGAACCTAGAACTGTGGTTAAAACTTCATCATGGCTAGTAATATAATATTCTCCCGGTAAAATTTTCGCCATGTAGCTATGATAATGATGATCCCAATAACGCTTAATATGTTCATAACCACGTAAAGCAGGAGGGAGAGGTAACTGCGTCATAATTGTTCATTAACTATACAAATTAATATTATTATAATAGATATGTCTTGACTGCCATGATGAAGCATCTTTATAAAAAGACATCATTATCAAAGTTTATCATGTTAATTGTATGCGTTGCGATATTTTATTCACGCAGAGCTTGTCACTACAATTCACATTTTATATAGATAGTTTGTTGTAGTAGACGAAAACGGGTGGTAATTTGAAATAAATTTTCTGAATGTCCCACAAACAAATAACCTTCTTCATTCTGCAAATTAGCAAATCGATCAAACAGGACTTTTTGCGTAGGTTTGTCAAAGTAAATCACTACATTGCGACAAAAAATAATATCAAAAGGTCCTTTCATGGGCCAACCATTCATTAAATTTAATTGCTTAAAAGTCACCATATCCTTTAAATCCGGCGAGATTGAGACACGTCCAGCACGTATCCCCGTGCCTTTTTTAAACCAGCGGTGCAATCGTGGTTGTGAGATGCCATTAATTCTCTCTTCTTCATAAATGCCAGATGCACCTTTGGCTAATACATTGGAGTCTAAATCAGTGGCAAGAATTTTTACGTCCCAACCTGCTGGAATCACTTCCTTGACTACCATTGCAATAGAATAAGGCTCTTCACCACTGGCACAACCGGCAGACCAAATACGTATACGCCGAGAAGCTTGGTTTTTAATAATGAGTTGCGGCAATAATATTTGACCTAAAAAATCAAAATGATGCGATTCACGAAAAAAAGCAGTCAAATTGGTAGTCACAGAATTAATAAACTGAATTAATTCATCACCCGCATTACTTTGTAATAATTCACAATAACTCGCAAAAGTATCTAAATTCAGAACGCGCAATCGCCTCGCAAGACGGCTATATAACATTTCACGTTTATGATCGGACAAATTAATACCCGTATGTTCTTTTACTAATTTACGTAATGTATCGAAGTCTTGTTGCGAAAAGCGGAACTCGCGTATACCACTACTCATCAAAAGCTCCTGAAAAGGTATATCATAAATAAATTTTTGAATATAAAGCCGCAAGATACGTGCCTTTTTGCGCCGTCATCCACCGAAACTTAGTACATGACACTACGCTTATGTGCTCCACTATACCTAAAAATCCTTCCATTCACCAGTGCAACTCGCGTAGGGTGTATAAGCGAAGCGTCATACACCTTTCGCAATGTTGATATTGTTGGTACATGACGGCTTACGCCTTATGCACCCTACTTTGCTATACCTAAAAATCCTTCCATTCACCAGAATTGCTGTCAGAATTAGCGGGCTTTTTTGTAGATGAATGTGTTGGGTGATGCGCTGGATGAACTGGATGAATAGGATGTCGTGCCTTTTGTTTATTAGCCGACTCAAATTTGGAACCCGTTATATTTTCTGTACGACCGATATTAAAAAACGCGACTTGCTCTCTTAAAATTTGCGCTTGTTCTTTCATTGATTCACTGGCTGCCATACTTTGTTCTACCAAAGCCGAATTTTGTTCAACCATTTCATCCATTTGAGAAACGGCTTTATTCACTTGAGCAATACCCATCGATTGTTCTGAAGAGGCGGCTGCAATTTCGCTAGTAATATCATTCACTTTTTTCACTGCAGTGACTAATTCTTCTAACGCTTCACCGGATTGATTCGCTAACTTAGTCCCTTCTTCTACTTTAAGATTACTGTCTTGTATCAATAATTTAATTTCTTTAGCAGCGGCTGCACTGCGTTGTGCTAAATTACGGACTTCAGTCGCAACCACCGCAAAACCGCGTCCTTGATCACCGGCACGCGCAGCTTCTACAGCGGCATTGAGTGCTAATAAATTGGTTTGAAAAGCAATTTCATCAATGACAGAGATAATTTCGGTGATTTTTTTGCTACTTTTATGAATTTCACCGATGGCAAGGATAGCATCTTGAACCACGTGATTACCTTGTTCTGCCCGTATTTTAGCATTAGCAGCCAATTGACTGGCTTGTCCTGCATTTTCAGCATTTTGTTGTACAGTCATGGTCATTTGTTCCATACTAGAAGCCGTTTCCTCAAGTGATGCCGCTTGTTCACTGGTACGTTGACTTAAGCTATCGTTGCCTTCTGAGATTTCTAACGCCGCTTGATTGACCACATCAGCAGATTGTTTAATTAACTTAAGAGTTTCCGTGAGTTTTTGCACCGTGGAATTCGCATCATGTTTTAGCTGTTCTAATTCTCCAAGATAATCATTCGTAATCGTTTGGGTTAAATCGCCTTTTGCCACAGCTGAAAAAACGCGGGTTACATCTTTGATAGCTAGTTGATTGAATTTTAACACATCATTGATATTTTCACTGAGAATTTTAAAAGTGCCGGCTTTCTTTTCCAAACTCACTCGTTGACTAAAATCGCCTTGTGATGCGGCTTTGGTAACGACATCAATTTCTTCTGTCACATTAATGAGTTGTTGTACTGTAGTATTGGCATCCAGCTTAAGTTGTACCAATTCTCCTGAATATTCATTCGTTACTTTTTGAGTTAAATCGCCTCGTGAAACAGCTGAGAAAACGCGGGTTAAATCTTTAATGGCAAGTTGATTGAATTCTAAAACTCGGTTAATACTTTCTGCTTCAAAAAACATATTTAAATGTATGTATTTGATAATTCGCTTTCTGTT
>DYNN01000061.1 GCA_020721045.1 Thiomargarita sp.
TACTAAACGAAAAGTTTTATATTCTGCTATGGTGGCAACGCTATTATCCCATGCAAGCGGTGTTATGGCGGCGGGACTTGATATATCTTCTTGGGATACTAGTGCAAAAACTGCAGCACCAGTGATTGCTTCAGAAGAAATAAGTTCTACTGGGAGTGCGTCTGACTCTGGTGGAATGTCAGTAAAATATGCAACATCTGGTTCGATCAACGCTGACTTCAATATGATCTTCACCTTAAGTGGTGGTGCTGTGTGGGGAAATACGTTAAGTTCTGCTTCTTTAACCTGTACGATTGCTACCGGCAGTTCCACGTGCCCTGCGATCACGCGGACAGGTGGAGGAGCTGAGAGTGATAGCAGTGTCACTTTCTTAGTCCAAGCTGCCACAAATTCTACGTCAACATCGCATGTGTACTCATTTACATTTCAGGTAACAGATAAAATTGGTGTTCTGAGTACTTCTGGTGGAGAAATTAAACTAACAGCTGACTTGGTAACTACATACGGTAGTGTAGTCGTTGATGGCAACACTCCGTCTTCTGATAAGGTGGAAACTATCTTTCAATCCAAAGATGGCGCACTTGTTGAACTAGATGCAGAAGCTGCAGGTGCTTACTTAATTGATGTTGCTGGGGGTGGACTTTCCTTCATTAGTTCTTCTGGAAGTGCTAGTAGTGTAGCAAAATTAGGTACGGTTTTAATCAAATCTAATGGTGCACTTAGCTTCACTAATTTTGCAACAACGTGGTCACTATCTTCTTCTAACCAGACAGGGGGAACTCTACTGATTACTGATGCACCGTTTAATGCTTCTGTAACTGGTGGGAGCGGAAAAGTGTTTATTGATGTAAATAATAATGGTGTGTATAATGCTCCAACATCGACAGGTACTTTTGATGCTGACTTTCTTGCTACAGATGTGACAGATGATACTGCAAAGTGGGAATTTAATCCAACGGCAATGGATAAATTGGCAAATGGAACGAACGGTGTTTGTAGAACCAACGCTTGTCCTATTGTAATTCAAGCAGATGGCACGACAACAATTCAAGAAAACCCATCGTCTCCTACAGCTACTCTCTCTATTAAGTACACTACCGGAACCAAAGACTCTATAGGTAAACTGTTAAAGATCAAACGCAACGGTACTGTTTGTAAATTATACAACATTCCAGCATCCAATGCAGCAGATGATCTCTCTATACGGATTACTAATACCTCCAACCAAGAAGGAATTGTCAAGGGGACTTTACAAAGCTTAGATGGTACAGCACTTTTTACTAATGAAGACTTGATTCCTGCATTAGCTTCCAAAGCAACAGAACGTATTGATGCAGCAGCACTGAAAACGTTAGCAGGTGGTACTGATTGGAAAGGTCGTGCAGTTTTAACCCTCAGTAGCAATATTAAGGATGGTTCTTTGGAAGTATACGCCTTAGTTCGTAATAAACTAGGTGGCCCACTGATGAACCTCAGTACTGGTGCTTCTGGTAATGGGTGCGATTAATTAGAACCAACTTGAACAAATGAATTTTATGTTATGGGAGCGTTTATTATGCGTAAGAATATATTAATAACTTCGTTAGGGATTAAAGCGGTTGCTTTGTCTATGGGATCAGTGGCTCTGTCCCTAGGATTAAATTTGGTTGGATTGGATAGTAATCAAGCACAGGCTGCGTTGGGTTTAAACGTTCTTGGAAGCGATACTGCTGGAAATGCTTTATTACACACCGCTTATACTACTGCTGCTAATGCTGGTGATGCTGGTGCTGATGCCAATTTGTCAACGACAGCAACCGTTCTTGGGTGGACTGGCAAGTCAACTGTATATGCGAGTGAAATCTTTGGCTCTGGTTTTGCCAGTGAGAAATTACCGTATGCTAATACAGCTAGTGATACAGCTGCTGTTTATTATGCCATTGATGGAAGCATCAATGTTACTAAGTTTGATGCTAAGTTTACGTTGGATAACGGTGCAGTATTTGGCGACACACCAAAGGCTTGTTTAGATTTTGATATTTCTGCCAGCAACTGTACGGCACTTTCTATTCTTGGTGGTGATAAATCAACTTCCGGTGGTGGAAGTGGTAAAAATTATGTTGTGTTCCAAATTGATACTGCTAATAACCCTATAGGGACACCGGCCGATACGACTACAGATGCTATTGTATTAATGTACAATATAACAAGTGCTAACGCTCTTGCAACGTCGGGTTCAAAGATTCAAATGACTGCAACAATGCGTACACCTGATCCTGGTTATGATGTTAATCCGTCATCAACTATTACCATTGCCGAGTCTAAACAAGGGGTGAAGGTAGAATTAGTTCCAGATACAGGCATAGATGCCGATGATGATAGAATTACGGTTGCATCCGGTGGTTTAGAATTTGCCTTCACAAAAGCAACCAACGAGGCTAAAATAGGTAATTTGAAGGTCAGTAATACTTGTGCTAGTGATAACTGTACTATTGGTGCTGCTATTTCTCAAACGTTTGCCCATACTACGAATGGGTATACAGCTTGGAAAGTAGGTACGACTGGTGATGCAGCAGTTGACTCGGCAAAGAGTACTTTTACAATTACGGGTGGACAGTTTGCTGCTTCCGTTACCGCTCCGGGTAAGGTAGAGCTAACTGATGGTAGTACGACAATTTCTACACAGGCAACGGATGCAGATACGGCTGTGTTTAAATTAACCGGTGCCAATTTCGTGTCTCTTACAGGATTCTCTACTGGAGCGGATATTAATATTATTGCTGACAATAATAATCCGGTGAATTTAGTAGAAAATGCACCCATTGGACAGTTAGCAATTGCCTATTCCAATACCAAATTCCAAACAATCACTTATCCATCAGTTGAATTGAAGAAGATCAAACAAGATGGAATGCGGTGTACGATTTATAACGTGCCAGTACTTGGTTCTGCTGATAAGGTAGCGATACGTATTACTAATGATTCTGGGGTTGATGGTATTGTCAATGCAACGCTTTATGATGGTGCTGGTACTGAAATTTTTGCTAGTCAGCCATTAAATAGTGGCGATGCAATTAAAGCAGGAGCAACATTGGCAGTGTTTGCTGCTGACCTTGCTAAATTGGGTACTTGGACTGGACGGGGAGTATTAGTATTAACTACTGAATTGCCCAGCATTGAAGTACTTGGTTTATTACGTGAAGATGGTGATGAGGCAGCACCATTAACTAACTTAAGTACCGGTGCGACGGGTGATAGTTGTACTAACTAAATATTTCACTGTAATATGGTTAAATGGATAATATATACTGCACACCGCCTCAATGTGAGTTTCTTAAATCCCCCTTTCCCCCTTTGTCAAAGGGGGGATTGAGGGGGGATTTTCTCAGAAAGCTGCGGTGCAGAGTATAACTCATTATTAAACCATAACAATCAGTTAAATGACAAAGGGTGGCTCGAAAGGGTCACCCTTTTTTTATTGATGAAACTGTAGTCCGCGTAGCCCCAATGCCATTAAGTTAAGCGTTTCCCCCCTTTTTTAAAGGGGGGCAGGGGGGATTTAAGTAATTGAAATATAAAAAATCCCCCTCAATCCCCCTTTGGTAAAGGGGGAAGCCCGCGTAGGTCCGATTAGCGTAGCGTAATCGGACGCATGTTATTCGCTGCTGCTAACTGAAATATCAATATCACCGCACAAATTTGGTAAATAAACACCTTGTGTGACATGTTGGTGAAACGTAGAATAAGGATTCACATGCACATATCATTTTTTCTTAGTATTTGATAAACATGCGTCCGATTACGCTACGCTAATCGTACCTACAGTAAAGGAGCATAAACAAATGACTGATCAAGAATTAAAAGATTTAGTGGCAAGTTTGGCAGTAAATTTCGCGGTAGAACATGCTAAAACTGAACAAGCAATTCAAAGTTTAACCGAAAATCAGAGAGAAACTGATCGTCAATTGAAAGAAACTGATCGCCAATTACGTGCTCAAATGAAAGAGTTAAGTAAACAAATTGGTGGTTTAGGTAATAAATTTGGTAGCTTTACTGAAGGTATGGCGTTTCCTTCTATGGAAAAACTGTTACGTAAAAAGCTGGGTATGACAACTGTTGTACAACGCGCTAAATCAAATGTAAATGGTGAGGAATTAGAAATCGATATTCTCGCTTATGCTAACACAGACTTAAATATTGCTTATATCGTAGAAGTAAAAAGTCATCTCAAAGAACGAGATTTAGATCAAGTATTAAAGATTATGCAACAATTTCCTAGTGCCTTTCCTGAACACCAAAATAAAGCGATTTACGGTATTGTCGCAACAGTTGATGGCTCTACTGAAATGAAAAAAAGGGCAATTGAAGCCGGTTTATATGTAGCGATTATTCATGATGAGCAATTTAAATTACAAGTACCTAAGAATTTTAAACCAAAAAACTTTCAACAGGTGAACAATGCAAACTGCAACTAAAAAATATACTCGTGAAGAATACTTAGCCTTAGAAGAGATGAGCAATGAAAAACATGAGTTTTATCAAGGCGAAATCTTTGCAATGGTAGGAGGAACTTTTCGTCATAGTGCGATTGGTTTAAACATTACAACCGCTTTAAAAATAAAGTTACGCGGAAAATCTTGCCAACCAACCAATAGCGATATGTGTGTTGGCACGCCGAGTGGATTATTAACTTATCCGGATGCCTCCGTTTTTTGTGGCAAACTAGAACTTTCTGATAATCAACGTGTTTTATTGAATCCGGTGATGATTGTTGAAGTGTTATCACCCAGTACCCGTCATTATGATCGAGGAGATAAATTTACTTTATACCGATCTATTTTGACTTTTTGTGATTATCTATTGGTTGATTCTGAAAAGGTTTATATAGAACATTTCCGTAAAATTGAGAATAATGAATGGATATTACATGAATATACGGATTTAAGTGAAAAAATCTATTTTAATAGCATTAATGAATCATTGGAACTAAAGGAAATATATGAGAATATTGAGTTATAATTAAAATTTTTAAGACCTTAAACGCCAAGAATATTCTTTTACATATTCTTAAAATCATTTTATTAACACAACTATTAATTTATAATTATCTGATATGTTTGAATTATTACAAAGAAATTTTCATAGAGTGGTGCCTAAAGTCGATTTTTGCTCATTGCGATATGTTGAAGAATATAGCGAAAATTTAGCTGTGCGGCAAGATATTACCCAGCCAGTTAAAACTAAACATGATAGTGGCATGATGATTACTGTTATTGATAAAGGCGGAATCGGTTATGCAGCAACCAGCGATTTAAGTGAAACGGGTTTAAATAATGCGATTAAAAACGCGCAGTTATGGGCACAACGAACGCAAAATCGTACAATTACCGACTTTTCTAAAATTATTATGCCACATCGTAGTGGTCACTACACCAGTAATATGACTCAGGCATGGTCACAAACCAGTCTCGCCGACAAACTCACTTTATTACACGATGAAGCTGCATTGGCTAAGATTGATGATCGTATTGTTGATTGGGAAGCGTCCTTGTGGTTTATTCAACGAAATCAATTGTATCTAACTAATTATGGCGGCGAAATTAGTCAAACTCATCACTATCTATTACCCAATATCATTGTCACTGCAAGTCAGGGTAACGAAACTCAACGTCGGAGTTTAGGCGCGTTAGGTTATTGTCGTCAAGGTGGATTAGAAGTATTAGAACAGATTGATTTTAAAGGACAAGCATATCAATTAGCTGAACAATCACTACAATTATTACTTGCACCCAATTGTCCCAATAAAAAAACAACACTGGTCTTAGATGCTGATCAAATGTTATTGCAAATTCATGAATCTATTGGACATCCTTTAGAATTAGACCGCATTTTAGGTGATGAGCGTAATTATGCGGGTACCAGTTTTGTGACTTTAAACATGTTTGGCAATTATCAATATGGTTCACCTTTGCTCAATGTCACTTTTGACCCGACGCATAGCGAACAACTTGCCAGTTATGGTTTTGATGATGAAGGTTTGCCGGCGGAAAAAGTCTATGTGATTCAAGAAGGTATTTTGAAAAATCCATTAGGCGGTACAATTTCACAGAAGCGCGCGAATATCACCGGAACCGCGAATAGTCGTGCCAACAGCTGGAATCGCCCACCGATTGACCGTATGGCAAATTTAAATGTTGAACCCGGTAATAGCAGTTTTACAGACATGATTAGCCGCATTGAACAGGGTGTTTTTATGCAGACAAATTTATCTTGGTCAATTGATGATTCACGTAATAAATTTCAATTTGGTTGCGAATGGGGACAATTGATTGAAAACGGCGAACTGACTCAAGTGGTGAAAAATCCAAATTATCGTGGTATTTCAGCGACTTTTTGGCGTAATTTGATTCAAGTCGGTAATATTGATACCTTCCAATTATTAGGCACACCTTTTTGTGGTAAAGGCGAACCTAATCAATCAATTCATGTCGGTCACGCTGCGCCTACGTGTGTATTTGCGCATGTTGATGTTTTTGGAGGCGAATAAAAATGCAAACTTACTTTAATACATTGGTAGATACTCTCACAACTCATTTGACGGGTGATGAAGTTTTTTTATGTTATTTTAATGGTGAACAATCTGATTTTATTCGATTTAATCGGGCTAAAATTAGACAAGCAGGGATTGTTGTGCAAAATTATGTGCAACTTGAATTAATTGATGGAAAACGCCATGCCATTGGTGAATTGGCATTGAGCGGTGATTTGAGTATAGATGGTAGTAGAATGCAACAATTGTTGAGTGATTTACGCGCAAAATTACCTTTTTTACCCGATGATCCTTATTTACTGTACGCCACAAAAGTACAACATTCTGAAAAATTAGGTAAAAATCAATTACCCAACGTACAAGATAGTGTTGATGAAATTTTAACAACTGTACAAGGAAATGATTTTGTTGGTTTTTATGCCAGTGGTGGTATTTTTACGGGTTTTGCAAATTCTTTGGGACAACGTAATTGGCATAGTAGTTACACATTTAATTTAGACTGGAGTTTTTATCACGATAAAGATAAAGCGGTCAAAGCGGCTTATGCTGGTTTTCAATGGAATAACGAGCAATTTCAAAGCAAAATCAGTCAAAGTTTAGCCCAATTAACTTTGTTAAAACGCCCAGCACGTACTATTGCACCCGGCGCGTATCGCGTTTATTTATCGCCAACTGCTTTATATGAAATTTTTACTTTGTTAGCAGAAAACAGTTTTGGTTTAAAAGCACAGAAATCAAAGCAAAGCGCGTTATTTAGAATGTTAGCCGCATCACCACAACAATTGCATTCAACGGTAACATTACGGGAAAATACTTTAGCAGGTGTTGCTCCTACCTTTCAAAATCAAGGCTTTACTAAACCAGACAATGTGACTTTGATTGAACATGGCAAATATCAATCTGCTTTAATTTCACCACGTTCAGCCCAAGAATATGATGTTATCACTAATGGGGCAGATAGCACAGAAAGACCGTGTTCTTTGGATTTAGCGGCTGGACACTTTGCAATGCAAGATATTTTAAGCGAATTGGACACTGGCGTTTATATTAATAATTTATGGTATACCAATTATTCTGATCTTGCTGCTTGTCGCATTACGGGTATGACACGTTTTGCTACGTTTTGGGTGGAAAAAGGCGAAATTGTTGCACCACTCAATGTAATGCGCTTTGACGAAACTTTATATCACATTTTGGGCAAAAATTTGTTGGCATTGACCAATGAGCAGGAATTTATTTTAAGCAGTAATACTTATGAACGCCGTTCCATAGATAGTGCGCGTTTACCCGGTGCGCTTGTGGATGATTTTATGTTTACGTTGTAATTAACTGTTACTGGTGACAACGGACAGCGATTTGTCCGTTGGAAATTGATGTTTTGGCTGTCAAAATTTGCTATAAATTAACCTTCTAACGCAAAACTAGCACCAAAGTCGTAGTGGGTAAAATAGGGGACAACATTCATATCTGCGTTTATCATAATACCATACCAAATCCCACCATTCTCTTTACGATCGCGTATTCTAGGATCGTCGTGTAATGATATCCAATTTTTTACATTGGGCTCAATTTCTAACTTGATAGTGGTTGGGTCTTTGCCATCATCATAAAACAAAGTCACAGTTGCTGTTGTTTTTGTATTGTTTGGATTGAAAATAAGTAAATATTCTTTCACTTTACCTTTTTCAAAACTGCGATAGCCTTCGGCAAATTCCCAATGTTTCTTGGCTTCACCGGTAAATTGAGTACCGTTGAGACCGGCTAAATCAAAATGAACAAAATTGGCAATGACAGGTACTGCAGTACCCGCTGGTGGGATAGTGTTTTCCGAAGGAAAGAAGGGATTGACGCTTGTGGAATTATTCGTGGAATTAGTAGTGTCCCAATTATTATTTTTACTGACGGTAGCTTGATATTCTAAAGCATATCCTAAATTATGAGTGACGACATTATAAAGTTCAAATCCTACTCGGTTCTTTTCATAAAAATTACCAAGATATATACCGGGTATTGATAATTCTTGAGAAATACCATTGTTGTAGTGCGCAATAATCTTTAGGGCAACGGTATAATTATGTGGATTGATAAAATTAATCCATTCATTACCATTTTTATCGGGCATCCACCCTTCTGCTACAAAACCATGACTATTCCCGTGTAGTGATGAATGGAGCATCGTCAATGTACCATCTCCCAAGTTATCATCAAAATGCGAAAAAGAAGCAACAACAGGTTGATCGGCTTTAAGCAGAACACCATAACTCACACCTTGTGCAAGCAGTACGTCTTGTATGTTATTACGTAGATAGTCATGTAGTGCTAAAGAAAAACGTCTTTTTCCCTTGATACGAAAAGATAAATTATCTTCATTCATATACCAAAAATAAGTAGTTCTAGGAATGGATAAATTAACCACGACTTCTGCGTTATTTGGATTATAAATACTTAAATAATCAAAAGAAGTTTGGCTAATTACTCCTTCTGCAATACTCCATTCTTTACTCAAAGTGGGTGTGAAATTAGCCCCTAATGCCCTACCATTATCGTAGTGAATGAGGGTTGCAGTGATTTCTTGATCAGTTTCAATCACTGTGGAATAGCCCATATCCCAATTAACTCCCTGATCTTTAATACTAAAACCGCTGCGTTGTTTAGGTGGAAATGCAACATCGAAAGCTAAAGTGTTTCCATCTTCATAATAAATAGTGACTTTACCTTGAGCTGTTGCGTTGGTAGTGTTCAATACGCCAACAAATTCATCAATTGAGCCATTAATATAACCTTCAGGCATATATAACGTATTGGCAGATAAGGGATAAGTTAGAGTAAATAATAATACAGCACTGATATTAAGTGCTATTTTTGACACTATCATATTGATTCCATTGTAGTAAGATGATAAATAATTGTTATTAAAGATATGAATAACCACTATTACTTAAGTATACGTGAGCATAATTGGCATTTCAACGTGCTTGTTCTCGATGCATTTCAACCCGCGTAGGTTCGATTAGCGTAGCGTAATCGGACGCATGTTATTCGCCGCCGCTTTGCGCAACAATTAATACGGTCAATCCGCTACACGTTTTACATATGTTTCAAAGGATTCACATAATCCACTGGGCATGATTTAATGATTTTTTTGTTTTGAAATGTGAGATTATTAATCTGATAAACATGCGTCCGATTACTACGGTCTAAACTCTAAAATGAGAATTGCTTGGGCTTTAATCACTTGGATTGACGTAATTCTAGCAGTTCATTTTCTCGATGCATTTCAATTTTGTCTAAAAAACTCATACCTAACAGTATATGAGTGGGATATTGTCCTTCTATGACTACGGCTTCTATCTCTTGTAACACAATATAACCTACTTTGACTTTTTCTAAATTGATCAGATAAGCTGGAATTTTGTTAGAAGCTGTCACTACTTCAATTTTAAGTCCTTCTTGTTGATAATGAATATTCATAAGATCAGCTTGAATCGAACTAATTGCAATGCTAGAAGCACCAGTATCAACAATAAAATCAACTGGATAACCGTTAATGTAGCCAGCCACTGTGTATAAACCTTGTGAATTTTTAGCAAGACGAATGGTAGGTAATTGATTAGCAATAGCTTCTTTTTCTGGTAAAGATGAAATCTGTCCACCTAATTCATAAACCTTGAGTTTGCCATCAATTTTTAAAGTCGCTGTTTCACTGTCTGCTGTAATTAACGTCACTCCTTCTGGACTGGTTTGACCGATAGAAAGTGTGTGATATTTGCCATCAATATCGATCACCGCTTTATCTTGAGTGAGCGCGACGACAACGATTTGATTATTGGCAATAGCAGCACAAGGTAGGAAAAATAACGAAATAAGCAACAAATTTGATTTAAGGAGTTTCATAAGACTGATAAAGTTGATTTATAATGATTTAAATAAATGGTGTATTTAATATAACCTGTAAAATATTTAATAAGAACCTGCTATAATTTAAATGTTTTAGAAAAACTTATGGCTTGATAACTAAGCTAAAATTTTAACCCAATTTTTAGAAATTAATAGGATGAACATCATCATATTTTATGTTCGTTGTGCCTTGTTAGGACTGTTGTTCACTCTGCCTTCTTTTGCAATGACTGCCGAGCCAATCACCCAAAGTGACTCACTTGCTGATAGTATTATCTATGTTACAGCAGATTCTGCTTCTGCTGTCACTGCATTGTTGACTGAGGCAAAAGTCTATTTTGAAGAAGGTCAACATGAACAAGCAGCAGCAAAATTGGAAAGAGCATTGCGTATTGATCCACGTAATCCCGTTCTTTGGCACAATTTGGCAGGCGTGCGTTTACAACAAGACGATTGGGGACGTGCGGCAAGTTTAGCAGCAAAATCAAATGCTTTAGCCGTTGAAAACAAGTGGCTACGCGTGAGGAACTGGATTATAATTGCTTTAGCTTGTGAAGGGATGAATGACACCAGTTGCGGCTTAGAAGCACGTAAACGGGCGCGTATATTAGCTGGAAATTAGCAATGATTTTCTCACTTTCTTTGCTACAATAATGACATTAGTGCTATGATACAAAAGGCACGTTTTGTTTCTATCGTACTAATTTAAACCGACTATTATCTTTCAATATCTATAAAAAAGGACCTTTGCATGAAAAAACATTTATTTTCTACATTATTATTACTTGTCTTAAGTAGCCCTACCGTTTTTGCAGAGGCTACACCAGAAACGGCTGTAGCACCAGAAACTAAAGCAGTAGCGCAAGCAGAACCTGTAAAAGAAGCTGTAAAAGCAGAACCTGCTAAAGTTGATCCAAGAGAAGCCATCAAGGAAAAACGTGCGGCTCATCAAAATTATATGCAAGAACAACGGCAAAAAATGCGTGAAGTAAAGTCTGATGAAGAACGTCGCGCTTTGATTGAAGCACAAAGAGAATACATGCAAGAGTACATGGAAGAGATGCATGAATTGATGCGTGCCGCGCAAGAAAGTGAAGGACAATCAGAAGAATTTGATGATAACATGATGCCACCGCCTCCTTATGGTTATGGACCCGGTCCAAGAATGGGTTGGGATGCACCTTATGGCAGAATGCCTAGAATGCCTTATGGTTATGGTCCACGCGGTTGGGATCGTGATGATATGCCATCAATGAATGAAGACGGTGATGCTCGTCCTTGTCAAAATGGTGGTAGAAATAAGGGTCATTACGAAGAAATGCAAAAGCGTTTAGATCGTATTGAAAAATTGTTAGAAAATTTGCAAGCGAAGTAATTTCAGTAGGTTAAGCAGCAATTTTTGTTGCTTAACCGTATGAAATCTAACTAATTTACCCATTATCAACTTTCGTCACAAATAAAAATGGATAAAAGTTATACTGATATGCAATTTCCTGTTGATTCAATGCTTTCTCATGAACAGATTGAATCGCTTGATAAAATATTATTGATTAACGAAGTCAAAACGATACGGGAACGTATTATTGAGCGTATTATTGCGCAACTGGAAAGAATTACCACTGATAACGGTTATCAAAGTGAAATTGGGGTTGGGCGGGTATTTCGTGAAAAAGCAGTGATTGAGGAGCGTAATATACCCTCAATTGCAATTTGGGAATTATCAGAACGTCATCGCCGTAATTCGTTTGGTGGCACGGTACGTATTTTGATGATTAAAGTTGAAGCGATTGTGCAGACGCCAAAAGATAAACATCCAGCAGAAGTGAGTAATATTTTGTTAGGTGATCTCGAAAAAGCACTTATCATGTACGATACTACGTTAGATGAACTGATTGAAGATATCCAAAATACCTCAGCTGAAATTACTCACTTTCCACCAGAACAACATTTAGCCGGTGCGATTATCAATTTTACGATTAAATATGTCACCGAATGGGGCAATCCTTATACGCAATCTTAGTGATTATTGGGCAAAATCTAGTGGAATCGCACCCATTTCTTCAAAAGTCAGTACCGGTGCCCAATTAGTTAATTTCATGCCTCCAACTAAACGATAATTAACGGTTTTGTTCAAATTTTGTTGCCAAACACGTAGTTGTTGAAAAATATCCATCAAATCTGTCACTACTTCAATATTAAGTTGCTTAGTTTCTTTAGCCGGCAAACTAAAAGCAGCATCACTCAAACCTTTAAAAAATTCCTTTCCATTTAGATAAACTGCGTAATTTAATTGCGCAATGGGCAGAGTGAAGGCATTGGGATTAGCCAATTCTAGTTGTAATTCAAAATATTGTTCTAATAGATTGACTTGACGTAATTTTAAGCCAGTTAAACTGATTTGTGGCGTTATCGGTGCGAGTTCTTTTAATGGGAAATTGCTACAAGCCGTTATGAATGTGGATAAAACGAATAATATACTTATTTTATATAAATTGATCATGGGGTTAGAATTAATGCGGCTTGTTTAGCAAAATAAGTTAAAATGGCATCTGCACCAGCCCGTTTGATAGACAGTAAAGCTTCTAATACCACGGCATCTTTAGTTAACCAACCATTTTGGGCTGCCGCCATTAGCATGGCATATTCACCGCTCACTTGGTAGACAAAAGTGGGGGCTCCAAAAGTAGTTTTTACCCGATAAACAATATCTAAGTATGGCATACCGGGTTTTATCATTACGATATCTGCGCCTTCTTGTAAATCTAAAGCCACTTCACGCAGTGCTTCATCACTATTAGCAGGGTCCATTTGATAACTATATTTATTACCACCACCTAATGCGCCCGCTGAACCTACTGCATCACGGAAAGGTCCATAAAAATTGGAAGCGTATTTAGCTGAGTAAGCCAAAATCTTTGTTAGTTGTTGATTTTCAATTTCAAGTTGTTGTCGAATGCAGCCAATCCGTCCATCCATCATATCTGAAGGTGCAACAATATCAGCACCCGCTTGGGCATGAGATAAAGCTTGTTTGACTAAAACGCTAATTGTTTCATCATTTAATACATAACCTGCATCATTAATTAAACCGTCTTGTCCATGCGTGGTAAAAGGGTCTAACGCTACATCGGTAATCACGCCCAAAGTTGGAAATTCTGCCTTTAATGCACGCACAGCGCGTTGAGCTAAACCTTCTGGATTATAAGCTTCGCTGGCATCTAAGGATTTTTTTTCAGTGGGTACGACCGGAAATAATGCAATGGCTGGAATACCCAATTTGACTAGTTGGGCAGCTTCTTTTAACAATTCATCAATGCTGAAACGATATTGTTCAGGTAATGAGTTAATGGCGACTTTTTGTTTTTGTCCCTCTACGACAAATAAGGGATAAATTAAATCATCCACAGTTAATCTTGTTTCTCGTACTAAACGCCGTGAAAACTCATCACGCCGTAGTCGACGCATACGTAAATTAGGAAAGGTAGCGGTCATTGTCATATTCTATTTTATAAAATTAGTTGGTTTTGTCAGAAATGGGTTACATCACTACTTCTGGGTCGTATAATTCACGAATATAAACCCCTTCGTTATTTAATAAATTATCAATTGCGCGCATTTGTTGTTTAAAACGTTGCATTAATGGGCGATTATCAGCTTCTGGATTCACGACTTCTGGCACAATGATAAGCACTAATTCTGTACGGACATCTTCAGCATCTTCAGTTGAAAAAAGACCGCCGACAACCGGTGCATCTTGCAATCCCGGAATACCTTTTCTATCATTTTTTTTGCGCGTTTCAATTAAGCCGCCAATAATAATGGCACTGCCATTGCGTACAACAACTGAAGTTTCAACTTTTCGCTGAATAAATGATTGTAAATTTTCCACAGTTCTGGGCGAACCTAATTGTGATAATTCTTGTATAATTTCCATACTTACAATGCCCTCATCATTAATGCGCGGTGTCACTTCAAGAATAATACCGGTTTCTTTATATTGTACGTCACGCGAAGTTTGTGCGTAGTTAGTCGTTGACGCATTAATACCGCTGAGATAAGGTTCATTTGCACCGACGTTGATGCGGGCTTTTTGATTATTGCGTACTAAAATAGAGGGGCGAATTAAAATACGTACATCGTTATTTGAAGAAGCTAAATTGAGAATGGCTGTCAAACCGCCGGCGATATGATTAATCACTAAACCAGAAGCGGATTCTGCACCCCGAATTCCCAAATTAGTGGCAATGGAGCCGCGATCCAGCGTTTCGCCCACTTGGCGTGTACTACCAAATAAGGCTTCCCAATCAACACCAAACCGAGTTGTATCAGTTAAAGTGACTTCAGCGACTGCGGCATGAATCATCACTTCTTTGGGTACACGATCTAATTGCGCAATTGTTTCTAATAGTTGACGATAATCACGTGGATTGGCACGAATTAACAAACTATTAGTTCCTTCATCAGCAACAATGTTGACTTTTAACGCCGCAGAAACTGCGCCATCAGGACGCGCTGTTGAGTTGTCTGTGGTTTGATCGACAACGATGACTTCTCCATTTTCACCCAATGATACTTCTTGCATAGTGTCTGCATCATCCAATTGATTTCTATCAGGAATATCTTCTTCATCTTCATTTTTAAATGCACTACTCAGGGTTGATGCAAGTTCTTTTGCTTCTACATTTTTCACGCGATAAATAAAGACTTGCTCGCCACTGTCTTCATTTTGTTCATCTAAAATACCAATCCAAGTGCTCACTTCATCAAAACCGGCATCAGGTGGCGAAATGGCTAAAATAGCGTTAATCCGTTCTAAAGCAATAATTTGATAAGCACCCGTTTGCCCGGTGAGAGCCTGCAAAATTTTATCTAAATCAGCTTGTACTTCGGTTGCTTTGGAATTACTCAATCGAAACAGACGCATACCACGATGTAAAAAAGGGTCAGAATCAACTAAAGTTAATAATTTATTAATCCGTTCTAAACGCTGCGGTGTAGTGATAATGCCGATAAGGTTTAAGTTGGGTAAGCTGATAATACGTCCTTGTTGCTGTAATATAGGATTGAGTATCGCAGTGGCAGATTCGACCGTAATAAAGCGTAGTGGCGTAACTTGTAATACTTCAGAGGTTTCACCACCCACCAAACTACCTGAAGGCAGACCAATTGCACCGGGTAATTCTGGACCGGTTTTTTTAAAATGGTAGATACCCGCTTTTTTCTCAACCGTAATACCCGAATCTATTAGTAACAATTGTAATAGAGGCCACAAATCTTTTCTATGGAGAGGTTGATGTTCGGGAGTACGAATCGTCACTTTGTCACTAATAGTTGGATCAACAAGTGTACTAATTTTTAACGCATCTGCAACAATTTCAATGAGTTGAGTTAATGCAACTTGCTCAAAATTAAATTCAAAATCGCCCACAGTGGATAGATCGAAATCTTGGGTTGATACCTCCAGATTTTGAGTTGCATCATCGGTGAGGGGCGCAATGGCGGGCAAAGAACCATTTTGTACCACCTGTGCTGGCGGCATTTTCGAATTATAAGGCAATTCTGCGATAGCTGTGCCTGCGAGCGAATCCGTTGCTTGATTTTGATTGAACAATTCCTGACGTGCAAGTTCGACAGCAGTGACAGGTGGTTCTCGTTTAGTAGGTGTTGCACAGGCAATGAGGATGGTGCTATAAACGAAAATAAGGCTAACTATTTTTACTGATTTGAAAATCATAAAAAACTCTTAAAATTGCCAGAAAATATAATGTATGAGAGAAAATTTGTTGCTAGGATGTTATATTTACAACAAAAAATCGCATTGGAATAGGCGCAATTAATAGCATTTAATCATTCTATTTGCAAGTATTTTACAAGATACCAAATATTGTGACAAAATGAATTACATAAACTATTATACTTTTTCCTCACACCTTACTCAAACTGATTATAAATAATATGTCCGATTTACAAAACTTTCTCGAACGTGCTGAAATTTTATTAACCCGATTAGAAAACTATTTTTTACCTTCTACATTACCACCCGATTGGCAAAATGTTACTGCGTTTCGATGGCGCAAACAGCATGGTCAGGGAGAATTTCAGGCAATTTATCGTCCTCATCAAATCGATTTACAAGATTTACAAGGCATTGATTTGCAAAAACAAATCTGTATTCGCAATACTCAACAGTTTTTGCGAAGATTACCGGCAAATAATATTTTGCTATGGGGTGCACGTGGTACAGGAAAATCTTCGTTAATCAAAGCATTACTTAACGAATATTCACATCAAGGTTTGCGATTAATTGAAGTGGAAAAACATGATTTAATTGATTTACCGGATATTGTCAATACTTTTCATAATCGCACTGAATGCTTTGTTATTTTTTGCGATGATTTATCATTTGAACAAGATGATGCCAGTTATAAAGCGTTGAAAAGTGCATTAGATGGCTCTGTAAGCGCGGCACCAGATAATGTATTAATTTACGCTACTTCTAATCGTCGTCACTTACTGCCTGAATATAAAAAGGAAAATACGGATACTTTGTTAATTAATGGTGAAATTCATCATGCTGAAGCAGTCGAGGAAAAAATCTCTTTATCAGAACGTTTTGGTATTTGGTTATCTTTCTATCCCTATGATCAAAATGAATATTTAGCAATCGTTACTTACTGGATCAAAAAATTAGGTATGATAAAAATTGATGAAACTGTTATGCAAGAAGCGGCATTACAGTGGGCTTTACAACGTGGTTCACGCAGCGGGCGTAGTGCATGGCAGTTTGCGCGTGATTGGGTCGGTCGTCATGCGATTATGGAAAAATGACACGAAATTGTAATAAAAATGTAGCACAATCAATATTCGCATTCTATCTTACCGATTTGCCGCGATTAACGAATGAGTAAAACATGATATACTTATTTTGGACATTATTTTATCTAGTTTGATTGCCTATGTCAGAACAACACATCCTCATCATAGAAGATGAAGCCGCTATTCGAGAAATGTTATTGATGCCATTGAATAAAGCGGGTTTCATCGTTGAACAAGCGGCTAATGTACGTGAAGCCCAAACCTTGATTTTTAACCGATTACCTAAATTAATTTTACTAGATTGGATGCTACCGGGTACCAGCGGACTTGAATTTGCGTACCAATTGAAAAAAGATACTCAAACCAAAGAAGTGCCTATCATCATGCTCACGGCAAAAGGCGAAGAAGGCGATAAAATCCGTGGATTGGAAGTGGGTGCAGATGATTATGTCACTAAACCCTTTTCCCCACGTGAATTAATCGCTCGTATTAAAGCCGTTTTACGTCGCACAACGAAGCAAACGCTTACCGAACATATCACAGTGCAAGAATTATCGCTAGACCCCAAAGAATATCGCGTCTTAGTGCAAAATAAAGAAGTGATTATGGGACCTACAGAATTTCGCTTATTACATTTTTTCATGCAACATCCAGAACGCGTATATACCCGTAATCAAGTACTAGATCAAGTATGGGGTAATAATGTGTATATTGAAGAAAGAACTGTTGATGTGCATATTCGCAGATTACGTAAAGCATTATCACCCTACGGTTATGATTATTTAGTGCAAACGGTGCGTGGTGTGGGTTATCGATTTTCTGTGCGCGAATAATTATGTCTGATCATTGGGTACAAGAAATTTGGCGTATGATTACCTTAACGATAGGTCTATTACTTATCGGTTTAATGGTAGGGCAAGTTTTTCTATTTCTATTCATCTCTTGCTTAATTTACTTAGGTTGGCATCTCTATAATTTATATCGTTTGGAACATTGGTTTAGAAAAAGCAAGAAATTTCAACCACCTGAAGCGCATGGTATTTGGGGTGAAGTTTTTTATCAATTTTATCGTCTACAGCAACGCAATCGTAAACGCAAACGTAAATTAACCTCAATGTTAAAACGTTTTCAAAGTTCAACAGCTGCAATGCCAGATGCAACCGTTGTCTTAGGCGCACGATTTGAAATTGAATGGTTTAACAAAGCTGCTACCCAACTACTGGGCTTGCAATTTTCTGTTGATACTGGTCAACTCATTACCAACTTACTGCGTCATCCTGACTTTTTTCACTACATTACAAGTAAACATCCGGAAAAAAGTGCAGTTAAAATTATCTCGCCAGTCAATGCCAATCTTATTTTGAAAATCAATCTGGTACCTTATGCAAACAATCGTCATCTTTTGTTAGCACGCGACATTACACAATTGCACCGTTTAGAACAGATTCGCCGCGATTTTGTTGCCAATGTATCACATGAATTACGCACTCCATTGACTGTAGTGGGAGGATTTATTGAAAATATGGTAGACGCTGAAGATGAATGTAGTCAACAATGGCAGCGCGCTTTATTTCTTATGCAACAACAAACAACACGAATGCGCTCGATTGTTGATGATTTGCTATTACTTTCTCGTTTGGAATCAGAAACAACCAGCAATTTTTCAGAACCGGTCAATGTCGCAAAAATCTTAACTGAACTTTATGAAGAAGCCTTTATTTTGAGTGGAGAACGTCATCACAACATTGATTTACAAATAGACAAGAAATTATGTATCGCTGGGCATAGAGATGAATTACGTAGCACATTTTCTAATTTGATCGTCAATGCCATCCGCTACACGCCTGAACAAGGAAAAATTACTATACGTTGGTATTCAGATAGTGAAGGTGCGCATTTTGCGGTCAGTGATACCGGTGAAGGGATTGCAGCAGAGCATTTACCTCGTTTAACTGAACGTTTTTATCGTGTTGATGTCGGACGCTCACGTGACCAAGGTGGGACAGGATTGGGATTAGCCATTGTAAAACATGTACTTAATCGACATGGTGGACATTTACGTATTGACAGTATCGTTGATCAAGGCAGTACATTTTATTGTGATTTTCCAATTGATAAGATTATAGAATGCACGCGGTGAACGTAAGTTATTGACCACGCGCGTTCGTTGTAAATAAAGTGATAGCCAGTTGAATTAGTTATCGTTTTGTAAAATGTTCAAATTCACACAGATATATGACACTTTATCACCTTACATTAATTATTTTTCAGTAGATACAAATAGTTATCTCTTTACTTATATCAAACTCACGTCAGACGAACAACGTTCATAATCCCGATCATTTTTTCTTAGGAAATGCTGGTGTGAACTTTATTTACGAACTTTATTTTCGTGTACAATAGCCACATTGTCAAGCAAATCTTCACAAAGATGCTTTTATCCCTGCCGTGCCTGTTGTGCTTATATCTCCGCCCCTGAAGAACGGAGTTTTACGTGCTATTGGATAAACTGTTTCATTAGATAACAATTCTATTGACATCAATGATGTGAATAAGGGAGTATCAACCCTTTATCCCCTCGCCTTATGAAAGCTTA
>DYNN01000224.1 GCA_020721045.1 Thiomargarita sp.
GGCGATTCCGGTGGCGGATAATTTCCCCCTTTACCATGCCAAACGGGTAGAAATTTTATATGGTCCCGCCGCCGCCCTGTATGGTGCCGATGCGTTTGGTGGGGTGATTAACATTATTTCCGAATCCATGCCCAAAGAAATCACCCTAACCTCGTCAATTGGCTCAGAAAATTATCAATATTACTCACTGCATGGGGGCAAACAATTGACTGACAAATTATCTTTGACGATAGGTGGGCATTTACAACGCAAAAATTTAGCCGATCTTGCCAACGATTTTTCAGAACTGGAAAAAGTTGATGCGGTTACTTTCAGTGGGATACACGCGGTGACTGCACAAAATCGGGCTGACTTTACCGCACCGAACAAAAGTCACAGTTTATTCGCAAAATTGGAATATGATAATCGTTTCACCTTGGGTTTTAATCAATCAGAGTTTCGCCAACCCAGCACCACCAATGAAAAGCCGAAAAGTACCCTCTACGATGCCGATTCTATCTGGAATACGGAACTGAATACTCTTTATGCTCGTTATCATACTGATTTAAATCAAAATCTATCGAGTGAAACATTAGTTAATTATGCCACTTATGAAATTGCTCCCACCTCGAAGTTTAAAAACATCTATGTTGATTTTTATGATGCCTATATCTACGCTCGTGGGGAAAAGCAAGGAATTGAGCAACAATTTAACTATCGACTGAATGACAAGCATCAGTTAATTACAGGATTTAGTTACGAAAAATTTTATTCAATCCCAAAAACGACTGATTTGCCGCGTCCGTTTGACAAGAGTCAGTCAATTCATAACCAAAACATGTATCACATCGGCACGAATGACACGTTACCGATTGAATTTACAGAACTTAATTATGATAATCAAGCCGCTTATTTGCAATTACAATCTCATTGGAATGAACGATTTTCGACGACTTTGGGAGTGCGTTATGATGCCAATTCGCGTTATCAAAGCACATTGAATCCGCGCCTCGGTTTAGTGTATAAATTTCAACCGCGCACGGTGCTTAAGTTGTTGTATGGCGAATCTTTTCGAGCACCCTCGCCGGTTGACAGTTATGAAGTTTTCGGAATTTTCTCAGGTAAGCAAAATAGCGAGGGTAAATATATCAGCACCTTCTTTCGCGCCCCAAGTGCCGATTTACAACCAGAAAAAGCAAGAAGTTTTGAATTTAACTTGACTCATCAAATACATAAGAATCTCAATTTTTCATTTAGCGGTTATTATACCCGGTTGAGTAATTTGATCCGTGCTATTCCCGATAAAAATCCGAAACAGTTTATTGAAAACGGGAGTATTTTGAGCACCGAGAGCAATCAAAATTCGTTCGGTTCAGATCGTTATGGGATTGATTTGAGTATTAATTATCAAACAACCTTGGGTAAAAAATGGCGTGCAGAGGCTTGGGGAAATTATAGTTTTATTGATGGTCGAATGAAAGAACCCAC
>DYNN01000007.1:0-45490 GCA_020721045.1 Thiomargarita sp.
TGTCGCAGTTGCTAAAACTTGCTCATGGTAGGTTTTGGTAAGTAAAAAGGATCGGTTTAATGTGCCTCGTCCACGCAGTCAGGTGTTTGAAGAACGGAGATTTTCGAGTGGTACATAATCAGAAGTCGTTGGGCGAAGTGTGGGTGGCTTAAGTACAAAGATTCATATTCTATCATCTTGCTCGCTTAAAATATTGTCGCATGGGCAGCTTCTAAATGATCACAAAATAATACTTTTGTCAATACCTTTATTTGACGACAGGTCTTAATAAATTGCATGTTTAAGCATAATATTCTGCTATAAAAATCGACAAAAATATTCTTAATCAATACTTTTCTTTCGCTTCTTCATCCACCATATTGATTAAGGTGGATTATGATGTAAAATTAACAATTTATAATATGACCAATTAACTTGCACAAAAGGACTTAATATATGAATTTATTGCAAACTTTAGCTTTAACAGGATTGATGAGCAGTGCGTTAGCTTACGCTGCTAATTGGGAAGCATTACCAAATACTCCGCCTATTCCTGCTGATAATCCGCAAAATGACGCAAAAATCACGCTAGGAAAAACCTTATTTTTTGATCCACGTATTTCAAAATTAGGTACTGTCTCGTGCAATTCTTGTCATAATGTAATGAGTGGTGGTGATGATAATCGCCCTAATTCCATTGGTGTACATGATGCGAGAGGAGGACGGAGCGCACCCACTGTATGGAATGCTGCTTTCTTATCCAGCCAATTTTGGGACGGGCGTGCAGCAACGTTAGAAGACCAAGCCAAAGGACCAGTGACTAATCCTATTGAAATGGGCATGAGTGATTGGGATGCTGTGGTTAAAGTTTTGGAAGCTATTCCCGGCTATCAACCACTATTCGATGATGCTTTTGGTAAAGATACAGCCATTAGTGCGGATACCGCGGCTAAAGCAATTGCTGCCTATGAAAGAACATTGATTACACCCAACTCAGCCTATGATAAATACGTTAAAGGTGATAAAACTGCATTGACTGAAAAGCAAATTAAAGGTATGGATACTTTTGCTAATACAGGCTGCACTAGTTGTCACTCCGGTGCTAATTTTAGTGGACCTAAAATGCCAGACGGTACCGGCTTTTTCATGAAATTTCCAACAGTTTCAAGTAGCAAATACGAAGCGCAATATCAATTAACTGAAGATATGGGGCGTTACCAAGAAACCAAAAAAGAAGCCGATAAACACATGTGGCGTGTACCTACATTGCGCAATGTTGCACTGACTGCGCCTTATTTCCACAACGGTAGCGTTACTACTTTAGATGAAGCCGTGCGTGTAATGGCTAAAACCCAATTAAATAAAGACTTGACTGATGAAGAAGCGGGTGAATTAGTCGCTTTCTTAGAAACTTTAACGGGTGAATTCCCGCCACAAACCATGCCGCGTTTACCAGCAACTGTTGGTCACAGCGTTATCTCTGATGCAAAACCATCGTGTGATAAATAACTAAATTATGGATAACACCCTTTGAAACAGTGTTATCCCGATATTCCAATTCACAAAATCATATCAATTTCAGTCTTTTTTCTTACCAAAACCTACCATTTAATAATTAATTTAATTAGGTGTTTTTTTTATGAAAACAACGTACATTATTATTGGATTTGTATTGCTTATTATCAGTAGTATTTCCAGCTATTTTATTTATTTTGCATTGGAAGCCTCACCCCAATCCAATGTATTGACTTCGGTCAAATTGGAAAAATTAGATGCTGTGAATTCTGAACATTTACATGAAAAAAATGAGCAATTATACTTTAACATATTAGATTTAAATGGAAAAATGCGTTCTACTGACGAATGGAAGGACAAAGTGATGGTACTTAATTTCTGGGCAACTTGGTGTCCACCTTGCGTAAAAGAAATTCCGTTTTTTATTCAATTACAAGAAAAGTATGCTCAGCAAGGATTGCAATTCGTCGGTATTGCAGTTGATAGCGCAAAAAACGTGAAACAATTTATCAAGCTTATCGAAATCAATTATCCAGTATTAGTGGAAGAACAAAAAGCGATTAGAATTGCAGAAAGCCTTGGAAATCAATCAGGTATCTTGCCTTTTACCGTTATTGTGAACAGAGACGGCGAAATTATCACACGTCATTTAGGGGAATTTACGCAACAAGATGCGGAATCACTACTAATACCGCTATTGCAAGCAACGAATATGCCGGTGGAAAATGTGAAATAATTTATAGTCACTACGGAGCAAATGAGCATTGTTGTTTCAATAATCACTGTCACCCTGCTCATTTGTCCGCATGATTCAATTTACCGATCTTCTGGTGGCAATCTATCTAATTCAACATCGAAAATACTAAATTCTTGATAATTTTCTGCAGTTAAAATATTCAGTAAACGGGGCACAATATCTAAAGGAATATCGCGTCCACCCAATCCTGCCGCAACATTATGAATACGTGGCGTATTTTCCATTTTAGTTAATGCAGCCAATACTTCTAATCCCACGATGCCGCCTGCACTGCCCGGTGAAATAGCGCGTTCTAACACAATTAAATCAGTTAAACCTTGGCAGATTGTCATCAATGCTTTAACAGGAAAAGGGCGAAAAGAGCGTAATTTGATTAATTTAACCGGCGTTGTGGGTGCGAAATGTTCTAAACTGGCACGTAATGTACCAATTACTGAACCAATGCTTAAAATTGCTACTTTTGCATCAGGATCGCCTTCTATTGTTAATAAACCACCGCTTTCACGTCCGACAACTTTAGCCCAATCTCGATCGGCTGCGATGATTTCATCTTGTGCTTGCAATAAAGCCTGATGGTGCGAATGGCGTGCTTCTGAATAAAAATCAGGAGAAATTAAAGTGCCGACGCTAATAGGATTTTTGGGGTCTAATGTACGACTGAAATGATAAGGAGGTAAAAAATTATCTACTTGATTTTGTTCTGGTATATCAATACCTTCTAAAGTATGCGTCAGCGTAAATCCATCCATGCAGACCATCACAGGCAATTCGCAACGTTCAGCAATTCTAAAAGCTTGCACAGTGGCATCAACCGCTTCTTGATTATCTGCACAATAAAGTTGAATCCAACCAGCATCACGCACTGACATGGAATCTTGTTGATCATTCCAAATTGACAGCGGACTAGAAACCGCGCGATTGGCACAAGTCATGACTAAAGGCACACGTAGACCTGAGATATTAAACAAGACTTCATACATTAAAAAAATGCCTTGAGAAGCACTGGCTGTATAAGCACGAGAACCCGCCATTGCTGCGCCTAAGACCACAGACGCGGCTGAAAATTCACTTTCTACACTGACAAATTCACATTCAAATTGACCATCAGCAACTAATTTAGAAATATTTTCAACGATATGTGTTTGTGGTGTAATCGGATAGGCTGCCACTACTTGTGGACGACACAGGGCAACAGCATGAGCAATGGCTTGCGAACCTTCAAGCGGCTGTAGCATGTGAAACCTCCTTCCAAATACCAGTCGGCACTTGAGATGCAGCTTGTTGAATTAATTGTAAATTTTTTGCTAATGTTTCACCCTTAAAACGTCGACTTAGGGCTTTACTTAAAGAGTCTTGTGGCAATAATTCGGTTAAAGTAAGAAATGCTGCCAATAAAGCGGTATTAGGTACAGGACGTCCTAAAATCTGTTTAGCCAAAATTGCTGCTGGAATTGCAATCACATCACGTTGCATCTGTTGACTTAATTCTTCTGTCGTTAAACTGGAATTAACTAAAATACCGCCACCGGGTAATAATCCGTCTAAAACGCCCGGTACATGTAACAAAGCTTGATCTTGAATGATCAAAAATGCAGGTGCATTAATTTGATTTCTTCGTCGAATTGGATGATCGGCAATCCGAACAAATGCAGTTACCGGTGCACCACGACGTTCTGCACCAAAATTAGGGAATGCTTGCCCATATTGTCCTACTTCAAAAGCGGCAATACCCAATAAGTAGGCGGCAACGACATTACCTTGTCCTCCGCGCCCATGAATACGAATTTCAATCATTTTTTTATTCACCTCTTACTCAGAGTTGTTTTTTTAAATGCACCAATAACAGCGAGACTGCTGCCGGTGTCATACCGGGTATACGAGAAGCCTGTCCAATCGTGCTAGGACGTTGGGTAATTAATTTCTGTTGTACTTCAGATGATAATCCTTTTATTTTGCTATAATCCATATGTATAGGCAAAACAGTTTCTTCATACCGACGTGTTCGTTGAATTTCAAGTTGTTGTCTGTCAATATAACCCTTATATTTCACTTGAATTTCTATTTGTTCGGATACTTTGGGATCAATTCCCATCATGGATAATTGCATTAAATCTTGATAACTCACTTCGGGACGACGGAGCAATTCTAAACAAGTGATTTCGCGTCGAATTGAAGTTTTTTCTAAAATAGGACGCATTTGTTCATCTTCTGGACGTATCCATAATCGTGATAAACGTTGTGTTTCTTGTTCAATCGCATTTTGTTTTTGTTCAAATAATCGCCATTGAGTTTCTTTGACTAAACCTAACTCACGCCCTTTTGCAGTTAAACGTAAATCAGCATTATCTTCTCGTAATAATAACCGATATTCAGCACGACTGGTAAACATTCGATAAGGCTCATTAGTCCCACAAGTGATCAAATCATCAATCATCACCCCAATATACGCTTCATTTCGACGCGGTGTCCATGCTGGTTGACCTTTGACTTGTAAAGCCGCATTGAGACCTGCAATCAGTCCTTGAGCCGCCGCTTCTTCATAACCCGTGGTACCATTGACTTGTCCCGCGAAAAACAAACCGCCGATATTCTTGCATTCTAAACTGGCAGATAAATCACGTGGATCAAAAAAGTCATACTCAATCGCATAGCCCGGGCGAGTAATATGCGCATTTTCACACCCTTTCATTGAGCGCACCAAAGCAAATTGTATATCAAAGGGTAAACTGGTGGAAATACCATTGGGGTAAACTTCAAACGTGTCTAATCCTTCTGGTTCCATGAAAATTTGGTGACTACTTTTATCGGCAAAACGGACAATTTTATCTTCAATTGACGGACAATAGCGCGGTCCAATGCTTTGAATAACACCCGTATACATCGGTGAACGATCTAAACCCATGCGAATAATTTCATGTGTTTTTTCATTGGTATGCGTGATATAACAAGCAATTTGCTGTGGATGTTGGCTGGCATCGCCTTGAAAAGCGAAAGTTGGCGTGGGCGTATCACCTAATTGCATTTGCATCATCGAAAAGTCTAAACTTCGGCTATCTAAACGCGGCGGCGTACCGGTTTTTAAACGTTTAATGCGCAATGGTAATTGTCGTAGACGTTGAGAAAGCGCATTTGCCGGCGGATCACCCATACGTCCAGCTTCATAATTAGACAAACCAATATGGATTAAACCCGCTAAAAACGTGCCTGCGGTTAAAATCACTGTTTTAGCATAAAAACGAATGCCGGCTTGAGTGACAACACCACAGACGCGCTCTTCTTGAATAATTAAATCATCGACAGCTTGTTGAAATAATTGCAAATTTTCTTGAGTTTCAATCGCTTGACGCACAAAATTTTTATATAATTGGCGATCAATTTGCGCGCGGGTCGCACGGACTGCAGCACCTTTACTCGCATTTAAAATTCTAAATTGAATTCCAGCTGCATCTGCCGCCCGTGCCATTAAGCCACCTAAGGCATCGATTTCCTTAACTAAATGTCCTTTACCAATCCCACCAATTGCCGGATTGCAAGACATCGCGCCTAAAGTTTCCACATTGTGTGTGAGCAATAATGTTTGTGCACCCATGCGGGCAGCGGCTAAAGTGGCTTCTGTACCGGCATGACCGCCACCAATTACTATCACATCGTAAGAATAGAGATAATCCATAATGAGTGCGTTTACGGTCTATCTGTATATTTTTCAGTTAATTGACGACGTAAAGTTTGACATTGTTCGCGCAAAGCTTTTTGATCAGCTTCCCATTGTTGGCAACGTTGTGGATTATCGGTACACCATTGTATGCGCTGTGATTCAACCAACTGTTTTTGCTGCTCTTTAAAAGTTTGAGTCAATTGTTCACACTGTTCTGGTTGCGCTTCACATTGTGCTTTCAAAGCTTGACGCGCTTCGCGACGTTGTTTCATGCGTTCACGACGTTGCTCGCACCAAACAGGATTTTCAACACATTGTTGTACCAACTTTTCTTTTTCAACTGCACGATTGAAACAAACATCACTACTATCGAGGCAATTAGGATCGATTACAACATCGTCGTTAGTGAGTGTAGTTTGAGTTTCATCGTTGATTACCATACTCTCATCTGCCCAACTTAGTATAGGTGAAATGAGTAACGCGCAAGTGATTAAAGTATAAATTTGTTTCATTATTTTTCCTTTTCTATTACCGATATGACATATTCACAAATCCGTTGTGGACAACCATTTTAATTTCGTGAGGAAATTCTTGCATAGATAAATTTTCTTCTTTCAGATTCAAGTAAATTATTGTATATTATGGTTAACTAAAGTCAACTATTTTGGTAACAGGAAATTACTCAACGAAAAATTATTTAAACTGATAGGAGTTTATTATACCATGGATGCCAGTCTTTTTGATTCACTGCGTCAACACCTTAGCCATCATATTGTTGGACAACAGCATTTGATTGATAGCCTGTTAATTTGCTTTTTAAGCGACGGACACATGCTAGTAGAAGGGATGCCGGGATTGGCAAAAACCACTGCAATCAAGAGTTTAGCGGGTGCAATTGAAGGCGATTTTCACCGTATTCAATTCACTCCCGATTTGTTACCCGCTGATTTAATTGGTAGTGATATTTACCAACAAGAAAATAATAGCTTTGAATTTCGTCCAGGACCTTTATTTCACAACATTTTGCTCGCAGATGAAATCAATCGTGCGCCACCCAAAGTGCAATCTGCTTTGTTAGAATCAATGGCTGAACGACAAATCAGTGTTGGTCAACATACTTATCCATTACCTAAATTATTCATGGTACTTGCCACGCAAAATCCAGTAGAACATGAAGGGACTTATACATTACCAGAAGCGCAACTTGATCGATTTTTATTACATGTGGAAGTAGATTATCCGAGTCGGTCAGAAGAATTGGCAATTTTGGAATTAGTTGATCGACCGCAAGCAGATACACCTTTACTTAAAGAGCATATTAATCAATCAGATATATTCGCCGCGCGGCAAGCAGCTATGCAAGTTTACTTAGATAATCGCCTAAAAGAATATATTGTCGACATGGTCAGAGCCACACGTCAGCCGGAAAAATTTTCCACCGATTTATACCGTTGGCAACGTTTTGGTGGTTCACCGCGTGCAAGTATTGCAATCAGTCGTTGCGCACGTGCATTGGCGTGGTTACAAGGTGAAAGTTACGTTTCTCCTGCACATATTCAAGCGGTTGCGCCCGATATTTTACGCCATCGCATTTTACTTTCTTTTGAAGCAGAAGCCGACGGTATTACAACCAATGATTTTATTAATAAATTATTGCAAGTTGTTGCTGTACCGTAGTGCTGTGGAAAATAGACCGTAGGTCCAATGCCATTAAGTTAAGCGTTCCCCCCCTTTTTTAAAGGGAGCAGGGGGATTTAAGTAATTGAAATATAAAAAATCCCCCTCAATCCCCCTTTGATAAAGGGGGAAGCAAAATTTCCTTAACTTAATGCTATCGGACCTACGTGGGCTGAGCTAAAAATTACTCATCAATTGCATTATTTTCAGAAAGATATTGCATGACTTTATAACAAACTGTTTGGCAACCTTGTCCAGAAACGGCGGAGATTTTGAAAACAGGTCCTTGCCAAGCTAATTGTTCTATGATCGCTTGACAATGTTGTTCTTGTGATTCTAAAGGTAATAAATCTAATTTGTTCAGCAGTAGCCAACGTTCTTTGTTTGCTAACTCTGCACTGTATTTTTCTAATTCTTGTACAATCGCAATGGCATCAGCCACAGGATCGCCTTCTAATGGTGCAATATCAACGAGATGTAATAACAAACGTGTGCGTGATAGATGTTTTAAAAATCGAATGCCTAAACCTACCCCATCCGCTGCGCCAGCAATTAAGCCCGGAATGTCAGCAATAACGAAACTTTGATCGTAATCAATGGTCACGACACCTAAATGGGGTTGTAATGTGGTAAATGGATAATCTGCTATTTTTGGACGTGCGGCGGAGACTGCAGAAATAAAAGTTGATTTGCCCGCATTAGGTAAGCCCAGTAAACCGACATCAGCTAATACTTGTAATTCTAAACGTAAAAAACGAATTTCGCCGGGTGTGCCTGAAGTTGTACGACGTGGTGCGCGATTGGTGCTGCTTTTGAATCGGGTATTGCCTAATCCTGCTTGACCGCCTTGAGCAACGAGTAAAGTCTGGTGTGCCGTGGTTAAATCGCCTAAATTTTCTTCAGTTTCTTTATCAAAGACTAGGGTGCCAACGGGCACTCTGATATATAAATCTTCCCCTTTTTTACCAGTGCAATTGCTCCCTTTGCCGTGTTCTCCTTTTTGTGCTCTGAATAAACGTTTATAGCGAAAATCGATCAAGGTATTTAAACCCGGATCAGCGATGAGATAGATGCTACCACCATGCCCACCATCTCCACCATCTGGTCCGCCAAAGGGAATAAATTTTTCACGTCGGAAACTCACACAACCATCACCACCTTTTCCTGCTTGAATTTCAATGGTGGCTTCGTCTACAAATTTCATGCGATAATCCAATAAAAAAGCTCCGATTGCGGAGCTTTGATCATTCTTGGTGATAAAAACGAGTTCATTCAATATTTAAGCATTTTCGACTGGAATCACGCTCACGGTTCTACGTTTGAGAATGCCTTTACGCTCAAACTTCACTTCACCATCGATTTTGGCGAATAGGGTGTGATCTTTACCTATCCCGACATTAACGCCAGGATGAAATTGTGTTCCGCGTTGACGCACTAAAATGTTACCTGAGAGAACAATTTCGCTACCAAAACGTTTAACACCCAGTCGCTTTGATTCTGAATCGCGCCCGTTGCGACTACTACCGCCCGCTTTCTTATGTGCCATATTTTGCTACCTATATATCAATGTTTGTTAAGCTGCAACAATACTTGTAATTTTGACTTCAGTGAAGGATTGACGATGTCCCATTTGTTTGCGATAGTGTTTACGTCGTCTAAATTTTATGATTTTGATTTTTGCGCCACGCCCTTGTTTTTGCACAGTGGCGGTGACTTTACTGTCTGCAAGCTGTGGAGTGCCGACTTTGATTTCTTCTCCATTAGCAACAAGTAGGACTTCGTTGAAATCAATACTATCACCTTCTTCTGCAAGGATTTTTTCTACTTTTAATACATCGCCTTCAGCGACTTTGTATTGTTTGCCGCCGGTTTTAATTACCGCGTACATAATTTTAGCTCCATTCACATTTCAAAACAGTGAATTTTAAGAAATTTTGAGAAAATATACAAGAGATGTTTTTTACGTAATTGATAAATAGCAATAATGACAGCGTATCTTTTAGCCTTGTTTGTCATTAGACTATACACCCATTTTTCAGACAGTGAAAGCTTTTTACTTCATAATTGGGTAGAATTGATAATTACCATGTGCGTTTAGTTTTCTATAGGAGAAATTTTTATGCCCCCCTCTACGAATCACCCTGTTGTTTTTGGTGAGGTGCTTTTCGATGTATTTCAAAATGATAAGCGTGTGCTTGGTGGTGCACCTTTCAATGTTGCTTGGCACTTACAAGGATTTGGTTCAAGTCCATTATTGGTTTCTCGTATCGGGGAAGATGAAGATGGTAAACAGGTATTAACTACGATGGAAAATTGGCAAATGGAAACGCGTGTAGTACAACGTGATTTAGATTTTGCTACGGGTACAGTGCAAGTGACGCTTAATCATGAAGGTTTATCTCAATTTAATATTCCTTATAATCAAGCCTATGATCGGATTAACGCACACCAAGCAATTTCTGGATTATTTAATCTTTCTTGTACCCTATTGTATCATGGTACATTAGCTCTACGGCATGGCATTTCTCGAGAGGCTTTGCAAAAACTAATGGGAATTTTAAAGTTACCTGTATTTTTAGATGTTAATTTGCGTACACCTTGGTGGGATAAAGCATTGTTGCGAGACGTTTTGCAAACAGCAACTTGGCTTAAAGTGAATGAGGATGAATTAGCGATCATTGAGCCTAATATTACTAATGAAAACAAAGAAAACATATTAGAAAATTTATGTAAACGTTATAATTTATCGATGGTGGTCGTTACATTGGGAAATAAGGGAGCTTTGTTAAAAATACCTGATCAACCTTTATATTTTGAAACAGCGCCGACTGTGCCTATTATTGATACAGTGGGTGCAGGTGATGCTTTTAGCGCGGTGTTAATTTATGGTTTGTTACAACAATGGCAACCTAACGTGATGTTAAAACGAGCGATTGATTTTGCAGCTGAAATTTGTCAAATTCGTGGGGCGACCACATTGGATAGACGCCTTTATCATACTGCTTTGTCCCGTTGGCAGTCAGGTTAATGCGTGTAATAAATAATTATCATTGTAATCAATTGTGGAAAATCAAATGACTACGCAATCTTGGATAGCACCTATTTATTTTGATGTAGATGAAGTTGAGTGTTTAGCTTCAGAAGAGGCGATTGTACCTTTAACCTACAAGCCTGCGGTGATTTTGCCAGCAGAAAGTCAATTAGACTTGCATGAAATTGTAGAAGAAAAAAAACAGGTGGGTCAATCGCAAAAAACGAAAAAAGTTACAATTTCTTCTCAACCCAAAAAGACGGTATATCAACAAATTCAACCAATAGTGATGCCTGCAACGCACATGTTTATTTGGTTAATTGGTGCATTGAGTTTATTGTTTGCCTTAATGTTACTTGTTGATACTTATAATTTTATTGTTGAGCAATATACACGTAGTTTTGTATTTGGTACCATTTTTTTAGGTTTGTGCTTGATTATTATGACTATCGTATCATTACTCAGTTGGCGGGCTTATCAAAATTTGCGTGCTTTGCATATAGTCACAGCTTTGCAGCAAGAAGGTCAACAGTTAGTGATAATGAATAGCTATGGTAACGCAGCACCTTATTTACAGAAAATTACCCATTTTTATGCTGAACGTAGTGATATAAAGTTGAAATTAGAAAAATTTTATTTAGCACTGAATGATAGTCATCAAGATATTGAAATGTATCATTTATTTTCTAGTCAGGTGATGGATGAATTAGATCAAGAAGCTTATCAAATTGTGGTGCAGCGTTCTAAAGAAACTGCTGTAATGATTATGATCAGTCCTATTGCTTTGTTAGATACCGCTTTAACATTGTGGCGAAATATTGCTATGATTCGCGATATTGCTACTTTATATGGTGGACGTCCGGGGTTTTTAGCCTCAATGAGTTTGACTGGTACAGTGTTACAAAATTTGATCTATGCCGATGTGAGTAGCTTGTTGGCAGATAGTTTAGCAGAAACATTAGGTGGATCGGTGTTATCTGTTTTTTCTGCTCAAGCAGCTCAAGGTTTAGGTAGTGGTGTTATGACTGCGCGGGTTGGATTAAAAGCGATTGAAGTTTGTCGCCCATTACCTTTTATTGATGAAGAAAAACCGCGTTTGAAAGATATTCGTAAAGAAATTGTTGGTTCGATTAAAAATGTATTTGAAAATAAGTAGTTTCACTCACTTGACTCAGGAATAAAAATGGCACGTTTAACTGTAGAAGATTGTTTAGATAATGTAGGTAATCGTTTTGAATTGGTATTATTGGCAAGCAAACGCGCACGTCAATTGGCGTTAGGTGCAATCCCTTTAGTACCGCCGGAAAAAGATAAACCGACTGTTGTTGCATTGCGAGAGATTGCTGAAGGAAAAATAACAGCACAAAATATTAAACCGTAGGTTCACAGATGCGGTGAAGTTGCCGCATCTCATGTGTCAATTCTATAAAAACTAACCGTACACTTTTATTCACTATTTCAATGAGATCAGACTTGTATTATTTTATTACTCATCATTCCATCGGACAGCGCTTGCTTGTTTATGTATTAGGTAGCGCTTTGCTTTGTTTAATGGGCGTTTCTTATTTATTTTACAATGTATTACAAGAACGCGCTGAACAGGCAATTGTCACCAATTTAGCCGTGCAGGTTAAATTTATTGAAGTACAATTCGCACGTGTGGAGGAAGCAATGCACGCTTTGGCTTCTTCCATTGCTGTGATGAAAGAGTCAAAAACGCACAGTATAGATGATTATAAATCACTGGCTTTTACGTTTTATTTAAATCGTCCTTCTCTTATTGTTGGTACTGGTTTTGGACAAACACCTTATCAAATTGTTAAAGAGCGTGAAGGTTTTTGGCATTATTTTTATATGACGCCCGACGATCCAGAAGCGGTTGGTGAACAGCTAGCACTGCCTCACCAAGATACGCGCTATGCCGATTTAATGGTAACCGATAACTATTTTAAACAAAGTTATTACACACTACCAGTTAATCAACGTAAGGCAATTTGGACTGATCCTTATCAATGGTATAAAATCACTATGACCAGTTATTTAGTACCGATATTTGATGATAAAAACAATTTACTTGGTGTGACTGGTGCGGATATTGATGTGACTGAATTGACTCGTCAGGTGCAAACGCCGCTTAATTGGAATCAGGGTTATTACGCTATTTTTACTGAGAAAGGGGGCATTTTGAGTTATCCCCCAGATGTTAATAAAGCAATTAATCTCAAAAAGGTTGAAACTGTACCTGAATTAGCAGAAATCTGGCAACAAGTACATACTTATAGTAGTGGATTCATTCGTTGGCAAGGTAATTTTTTAGCTTATCAACGTGTACCTAATACAAAATGGTTATTGTTTGCGTTAGTACCTACTTCGGTAATTAATCAATCAGCTGTTACGATTACGTTTTTTGGTATATTGGTGGCGGGTAGTATTTTAACCATTGTTATTTTGATATTTATTAATTGGTTAAATAAACGATTACAACCCATTTTGAATGAATGTAATCGACTTATTTTCGCTAATCAAGGGATGCAACTTGAATTTCAAGAAGTCATTTCACCAATTAGCAAAAATATGGACGAAATAGATATATTATCTCGCTCTTTTCACCATATGACTCAACAATTAGAAAAGTATTTTTCGCAGTTGGAAACGAAAGTCAAAGAGAGAACGCAAGAATTAGACGATAAAAATCAAATTTTAGTGACTCTTGATCAAGAAAAGAATGAGTTGTTGGGAATTGTAGCGCATGATCTTAAAAATCCGCTATTTGGTATTTTAGGACTCTCTCGCGCAATTGGAGAGGGCATGGATGAGTTCTCCAAGGAAGAAATTATCACATTTAATCAAGAAATTGTGCAAAGCGCAGAAAAAATGTTTCAATTGATTGAAAATCTGTTAGATGTGAGTGCGATTGAATCTGGAAAAATCAATTGTAATATGGAAAAAATAGATGCTGGGTTGATTTTGCAGGTCGTTTATAAAAAATACCTAAATAGTGCGCAAGCAAAGGGAATTCAGTTACAATTTGTGCCATTGACTGAATCTTTATGGATTTTTGCCGATCGAAGTATTATTGAGCAGATAATGGATAACTTAATTTCTAACGCAATTAAATATTCTCCGCTGAATCAAGGTAAAACCGTTTTTCTCAAATTATACCGCTATGATGGCATGATACGTTTTGCGATACAAGACGAGGGACCTGGATTGAGTCAAGCTGATCAAATGAAATTATTTGGTAAATTCAGTCGCTTAACTCCTAAACCTACCGGGCAAGAACATTCTACAGGTTTGGGTTTATTTATCGTGAAAAAGTTAGTGACTTCAATGTCAGGTAAAGTGTGGTGTGAAAGTATTGAAGGAAAAGGCGCAATTTTTATTGTAGAATTTCCTAACGCCAAGAAATGAGACGCACATGAAATTACATTTAAGTGAAGGTAAAGGCAGATATCAAATTCAAGGCTATCATCATCAGGGCGTGACAATTAATGAAAAAATATATAATCATAATTTAATTGTAACTCCTACTTATTTGGCACAATGGGAAGTTGATGATTTTGCTGCATTACATACTTCACATTTTGAATCCTTAATCGCTTTACAGCCAGAACTGGTCTTATTGGGTACGGGTAAGCAATTACGTTTTCCCGATCAACATTTGTTTTTGCCATTGCTAACCCAACAAATTGGAGTAGAAGTCATGGATACTCAAGCGGCTTGTCGTACTTATGCGATTCTCATGGCAGAAGATCGTCAGGTACTTGCCGCTTTATTGTTGGATAATTAACTATTAATTGGAAATATTATGTCAATACACTCATTTTATCCTCCACAGCGTACTTTATTAGGTCCAGGTCCATCAGATATAAATCCACGGGTTTTGTTAGCAATGGCAAGACCGACTATTGGGCATTTAGACCCTTTATTTAGCCAAATGATGGAAGAAGTTAAACAACTATTACAACAAACATTTAAAACTAAAAACGCACTGACCTTGCCTATTTCTGGACCGGGGTCCGTCGGTATGGAATGTTGTTTTGTCAATTTGATTGAATCGGGTGATAAAGTTATTGTATGTCAAAATGGCGTGTTTGGCGGACGGATGAAAGAAAATGTACTCCGTTGTGGTGGTACGTTGGTTACGATTGAAGATACTTGGGGTACAGCCATTGATGTCAATAAAGTAGAAGCCGCTTTAAAACAAAATCCTGATACTAAAATTGTCGCCTTTGTTCATGCCGAAACCTCTACTGGTGTGCAATCTGATGCCCAAGCGATTGCTACACTGGCACAAAAACAAGGCGCAATGACTATTGTAGACGCTGTTACTTCACTGGCGGGCACAGCTATCGAAGTAGATCAATGGGGATTAGACGCAGTTTATTCGGGTAGCCAAAAATGTTTATCTTGCGTACCGGGTTTATCGCCAGTGACTTTTAGTGAACGCGCGCAACAAACGATTAAAACTCGTAAAACCACGATTCAAAGTTGGTTTTTAGACATGAATTTAATTATGGGTTATTGGGGTGCACAAACAAAGCGTGCTTATCACCATACTGCGCCCATCAATAGCTTATACGCTTTACATGAAGCCTTAGTGATTTTGCAAGAAGAGGGTTTGGAAAATTCATGGCAGCGTCATCAAAAAAACCATTTAGCATTACGCGCCGGATTGGAAAAATTAAATCTGCAACTGATTGTTAAAGAAAGCGATCGTTTACCACAATTAAACGCCATTAGCATTCCAGCCGATATTGACGAAGCCATTGTGCGTAAAAGATTGTTAGACGAATTTCAATTAGAAATCGGTGCAGGTTTAGGTCCATTAGCGGGTAAAATTTGGCGAATTGGCTTAATGGGACATGCCTCAAATCAAAGAAATGTTCTCTATTGTCTCAATAGCTTAGAAGCCATATTAACCAATATGGGCGTTATTTTAGAAGCAGGTCAGGCAGCACAAGCAGCCATGCAATTTTATGTTAATAAATAGAGACCTATGAATACAGATGCTGCACATATTTTAGTTGTTGATGATGAAGCCGATATCAGACAATTAATGAAAGAAATAATTGAAGAAGAAGGGTATAGCGTGAGCATAGCAGAAAATGCAAAGGTCGCGCGAAAACAAAAGAGGGAACGAAGACCTGATCTTATCATCCTAGATATTTGGATGCCAGATACAGATGGCATTACGCTATTAAAAGAATGGCATGACACAGGTTCACTGGGTTGTCCGGTGATTATGATATCAGGGCATGGAACAGTGGAAACTGCAGTAGAAGCAACTCGACTCGGCGCCTATGACTTTATCGAAAAACCGCTATCGATTTCAAAGCTATTGATTACAATAAATCGTGCTTTAGAAATGGCTTCATTACAAAAAGAAAATCAAGGTTTACGCAAACAGGCACATACAGTCACAGAGCCATTAGGACACAGTGCACAAATGGAGAGTTTGCGTGAACAAGTGAAACGAATGAATCAACATGATACAGCCGTATTAATTAGCGGAGAATCTGGTAGTGGACGCACTCTATTTGCCCGCTACATCCATCAACACAGCTATCGACATACTGCCAAATTTGTGCATATGCGGGTAGCAGGTATGAATGCAGAAAATCAAGCTTTAGAACTATTTGGTAGCCATAACATGCCCATTGCATCCCGTCTTGCACAAGCCAATGGAGGCACATTATTTATCAAAGATATTGCGGACATGGATGATGCAGTACAAGCGCGCTTACTGAATAGCCTTGAAAATCAATACTTTTTTCACAATGGTAGTGGAGAAGCAATTAAATTAAATATACGCATTATTGCAGCGACATCCGAATTGGATCAAGCCTTGAACAGTGGACGATTACGAGAGGATTTATACTATTTTCTAAATATTGTACCCTTATACATTCCACCATTACGAGAACATTGTGAAGATGTCCCTGATTTACTAGAATTTTATGTCAATTTGTTCGTCACTCAAGAAAGTTTACCTTATAGACGTTTTACGGTAGCAGCGCAAAATCGTTTACGCAACTACCCGTGGCCCGGCAATGTACGAGAATTAAAAAATTTGGTACAACGCCTACTGATTTTGGGTAATAGTATTACAATTGATATAGACGAAGTTGATCCTGCCCTCAATGTACAACCACGTACAAGTAATCATGATCATCTGTCAATTTACGACTTACCTTTGCGTGAAGCCCGCGAACAATTTGAACGTGCTTATTTAGAACATCGTTTACAAGAAGCGGGTGGTAATGTCAGCGAAGTTGCCAAACGAGTAGGATTAGAAAGAACACATTTATACCGCAAATTACGCGCTTTAGACATCGATCCCAAGCAGACAAAAAAATGAACTCATTACGTATCTCATGAAAGAAGGTCTTTTTTCATGAGATACAAACTCTTATATCAAACTCGCGTTAGTTCTAAGGCTTCGTTCAGTAAATCTTGCAATTGTTTACGATGAATTTGCAAATAACCTGCGGCTGGCGAAGCTGAAGAAGGACGACCGGCATATTCAATTCTACCCACATCATCATGACTTAAATTAACATCCATATGCGCGCGAATATACCACCAAGCCCCTTGATTACGCGGCTCTTCTTGTACCCATACTCGACTAGTAACATGCGGATAACGCTTTAAAATTTCACCCACTGCGTATTTTGGATAAGGGTAAAGTTGTTCTAAGCGAATAATTGCAATATCTATAATATTATTCTGACTGCGCGCTTCAACCAAATCGTAATAAACTTTACCGCTACAGAATAAAAGTCGTCTTACTTTCTCTGGCACAATATTCTTATCAACTTCATCAATTACCGTATAAAAACCTAATCCTGTGAAATCAGTGAATTGAGAAACGGCAGCTTTATGTCTCAGTAAACTCTTTGGTGTCATGACAATCAATGGTTTACGATAAGGTCGTTTCATTTGACGCCGTATCATGTGGAAAAATTGTCCTGGAGTGCTGGGAATACAGACTTGAATATTTTCTTCCGCACACAATTGTAAATAACGTTCTAAACGGGCTGAAGAATGTTCTGGACCTTGTCCATCATAACCATGTGGCAATAACATGACTAAACCACAATGTCGTTGCCATTTGGCTTCTGAAGAAGTTAAAAATTGATCGATCACAACTTGTGCGCCGTTAGCAAAATCACCAAATTGCGCTTCCCAAATCACTAAAGTATCTGGTTCAGAAGAGCTATAGCCAAATTCAAATGCTAATACTGCTTCTTCAGACAATAAAGAATTGATAACTAAGAAAGGTGCCTGACCCGCTGATAAATGACGTAAAGGAATAAAAGTTGAACCATTTTCACAATCGTGTAATACAGAATGCCGATGCGCAAAAGTTCCACGTGCACTGTCTTGACCTGATAATCGAATAGGATAACCTTCTTCCAATAAACTGGCATAGGCTAACGCTTCAGCACATCCCCAGTCTAAAGGTAACTCTCCTTCGCCCATTTTTTGTCTGGCTTCTATTAATTTTTCTACTGAACGATGCAAATGAAAGTCTTTGGGAATTTTAGTCAACTTACCAATCAATTCACGGACATATTCCTCACTTAAACAAGTATCTACATTCATTGTCCAATGAGTACCAACATAAGGCTTCCAGTTGACCGTATGCTTATAACCCTTAGCCAAAGGACGCGGAACAACCACATCTTTAGTTTTTAAAGAAGCCCGATATTGTTGTAACAACAATTCCCCTTCCTCTATTCCGATAATATCCTGTTCTATCAATTTTGCAGCATAGATTGCTTGAGATTTGAGATGATTATTGATTTTAGTGTACATCATTGGTTGGGTTGCAAAAGGTTCGTCAGCTTCATTATGCCCGCGTCGTCGATAACAAATTAAATCAATCACTACATCCTTGTTAAATGCCATGCGATAAGCAAAAGCAATACGCGTAGCAAATAATACCATTTCTGGATCATCGCCATTGACATGGAAAATCGGCGTTTGCACCATTTTAAATACATCGGTACAATACAAAGTCGAACGGGAATCTAGCGGATCGCTGGTGGTAAAACCAATTTGGTTATTCGTAATGATATGAATAGTACCGCCGGTACCATAACCATGCGTTCCACTTAAATTTAACGTTTCCATGACAACGCCTTGCCCAGCGACTGCAGCATCTCCATGAATTAATACAGGAATGACATGATTACGATTTTTATCCCCCAAACGTTCTTGCCGTGCGCGTACCGATCCTTCCACTACAGGATTGATAATTTCCAAATGTGATGGATTAAAAGCTAAAGTCACATGTAAAGCCCCGCCAGCAGTGGCTACATTGGAAGAAAAACCTTGATGATATTTGACATCACCAGAACCCGTTTCATTAGTTACTTTCCCTTCAAATTCAGAGAATAAATCTTTAGGTCGTTTACCCAAAATGTTGACTAATACATTTAAACGTCCTCGATGCGCCATGCCTAAGACAATTTCTTTAACATTGCTCACGCCTGCTTCTTCAATCAATTCATCAAGTAAGGGAATAAGACTTTCACCGCCTTCCAAAGAAAATCGCTTTTGTCCCACATATTGCGAGTGCAAATAATCTTCTAATCCTTGAGCTGCGGTTAAACGTCGCAAAATGTGCAACTGCGTCATACTGTCAAATTCATTTTTACCTTCTGGATTTTCTAATTGCTTTTGAATCCAACGTTTTTGTTTAGTTTCAGTGATGTGCATGTATTCTGCACCCAAAGTACCACAATAGATTTTTTTCAATCGCTCAAGAATATCTACCAATTTGGCTTCACTTGGTCCATACAAAGAACCAGTATTGAATACAGTGTGCATATCCGTTTCGGTCAAATCATAAAATTCAGGATTTAATTCATCCACATAAGGACGTTCTTGTAATTTTAATGGGTCTAAATCCGCTTGTTGATGACCACGAAAACGATAGGCGTTAATTAAGCGCAATACTGCCACTTGTTTTTTAGCAAATTCTTTAAAAGTTTCAGCAGAAACACCCACATAACTACTATGATGGGAACGTAATTTGGCAAAATAATCTTGAATCGGTACATGAGGAATATCCTGAATTGTAGGCGACTCATCCTGTAATTCAGAAAAATAACTGCGCCACATCTCATTGACTTGATTAGGATTAGCTAAATAAGTCTCGTATAAATCATCGATAAAAGCCGCATTGTAAAGATATGAATTTTTTTGACTAAACATAAGAAGTAGATCATCCAATTAAGAATGTAGAATAATTGTTTCTGTAAAATATTCTAACCATGATAAATCATCTTAAATCAGTAGTCAGTAGTTTAGCGTGCAAAAATTAAATATTTTGTTGCATAGCAATAAAAAATATCAATTTAAGGGATTTTAAAATATGGAAACAAACGTTTCATCAAAATTAACCTGATGAGCGTTAAAAAGATTCAGAACACATTTACGTGAAAAAATGGCTGATGTGGTGATTTTAAATGGATGATTTCAATCTAATAAATAAATCTGGTTATCAGGATCAAAAAATCGTGTTAATCTTGTTCATTGGTTTCATCTAAGTGCAGATACTATTAACACACTGGCTGACTGAAAAAATGAATTTGAATTTCCTTGAATTTGAACAACCTATTGCTGAATTAGAAGCTAAAATTGATGAATTACGCCATGTCACACATGACAAAGAAATTAACATCAATGATGAAATTGCCCGTTTACAAGCGAAAAGTCAAGAACTAACTCGTTCAATTTTCGCTAATTTAACAGCTTGGCAAATTTCGCAATTATCGCGACATCCACAACGTCCTTATTTGTTGGATTATATTAAACGAATTTTTACCGATTTTGAAGAATTACATGGTGACCGCGCATTTGCCGATGACCCTGCAATTGTGGGTGGTGTCGCACGTCTGGTTGATCGACCGATCATGATTATTGGGCATCAAAAAGGACGTGATGTAAAGGAAAAATTGCAGCGTAACTTTGGTATGCCACGCCCAGAAGGCTATCGTAAAGCATTGAGATTAATGCAAATGGCGGAACGATTTCATTTGCCGATTTTGACTTTTATTGACACCCCCGGCGCTTATCCCGGCGTGGATGCTGAAGAACGTGGACAAAGTGAGGCAATTGCGCGAAATTTGTATGTCATGTCAGCATTAAGAACGCCAATTATTTGTACCGTAATTGGTGAAGGCGGCTCTGGTGGTGCTTTAGCCATTGGCGTAGGCGATAGAATTTGTATGTTGGAGTACGGAACTTACTCGGTCATTTCACCAGAAGGATGTGCTTCTATTTTATGGAAAAGTGCTGATAAAGCGCCCGAAGCTGCTGAAGCAATGGGTATTACTTCTCAACGATTGAAAGAATTATCCCTAATTGACACGATTATTCCTGAACCTCTAGGCGGAGCGCATCGTAATGTTGATGAAATGGTTAATACTCTGACGACAGCTTTGCAAGAAAAATTGCTCGAACTTGATAAAATCACCATTGATGACTTAGTAGAACAACGTTATCAGCGTTTTATGCAATTTGGTCGTTTTGATAATATGATTTAATTTGATTTGACTCGTTACCAAACTTCAGTTTTGGTAGCGAGAACGGCTCTAAAAACAACATTTTACAAAATTAACAAATCGCTGTGCCCAATGATTATCAGCGACATCACGCAAATGGGTGTAACTGGCAAGCGTATTTTTATAAACAATTCCATCATGTTGCCCATCTACTCCACTACCTCGCAAAACCTGATAAGCAAAAGTCAATGGTTCGGTTAAATTAATCACTTTTGAATAGTGAAATTCATGCGCGTTAAATTCAGCCGCTTGTCCATTAACTGCTGGTAATCCCCATAAATGATGACCAGTTTCTCGTAAACGCACATAACCACGCCCTTGTGGACGTGTTTGCATCACAGTATCAAGAGGTAAAGCCCCTACCATTTTGCAAATTTTATCCTGCCAAATTAAGTGACGCGCCAAATACATCAATCCACCACATTCAGCATAAACGGGCATATTATTTTCGATAGCTTGATAAATTGCTTGTTTTAAAACGATATTTTTGGCTAACTCTTCCATTTTTTCTTCAGGAAAACCACCACCGATAAATAAGCCATCAATTTGTGGCAATGTTTGATCTGACAATGAGTTAATCGGAATCAATTCAGCACCCGCCGCTTCTAACGCCATTAAATCACCTGCGTAATAAAAGCCAAAAGCCGCATCACGCAAAATACCAATTTTCACTACTTTATTAGGTAAATTTAAATTTCGTGGTTTACTAAGTGGTGGAAAATCAGGAGATTTATTTGCAATTTCAATAAGTTGTTCTATATCCACTTGCGGACGAATAATTTCGGCAATTTGATCAATTTTAGTCTGAGCTTGCTTATCCTCGTTGCTTGGAATTAAGCCTAAATGTCTTTCAGTAATCACTAACTGACTGTCACGTTGCACCGCGCCGACGACCGGAATATCAGTATAATGTTCAATAACAGCGCGCAATTTACCTTCATGCCGTTTACCACCGACTTTATTGAAGATAATACCTGCAATATGAATTTGTGGATCAAATTGTTGATATCCCAATACCAAAGGTGCAACCCCACGTGTCATCCCTTGCGTATCTAATACTAAAATGACTGGTGCGTGCAACAATTTTACTAAAGCAGCATTACTATCACTACCATCTAATGCAACACCATCATATAATCCTTTGTTACCTTCAATTAAACTAAGTTGTGAGTTTTGCGCGTAAAATGCCACATTATCCGTAATTTCCTGCTCATGCATAGTGTAAAAATCTAAATTATGACAAGCCCGTTGAGTTGCCTGACTTAACCATAAAGGATCAATGTAATCAGGTCCCTTTTTAAAAGCCTGAACTATCAAACCGCGCTGAACTAAAATAGCGCATAAACCGAGCGTAAGCGTTGTTTTACCAGAAGATTTATGAGTTGCTGAAAAATATAAATGGGGCATGTAATTTAGGGTGATTTAAGATAATGTGAGTTCGATATAAGAAAAGAAATAACTATCTTATTCCATGAGATACGTAATGAGTATAACAGATATTTTTTGTGATGTAGATGATTTCTGTAAAGTTTTTATTCCTGCTTGTCGTAGAATCAAAATGACTTAAATAGGGCTTATACATTGACAAACTAAAACAATTTTTAATCAATGATTTATTCGATAAAATCATGTGCATTTTGTGTTGAGAAAGTGATTTTAAGTTTTTGATTTTTCAGTATATAATTTTGTCAATGTGTAAATCCTACAAAAGATGGAAAAACAAATTTATATTTTAATAACTCACCTTACGCACATAATCTAAAAATGCTAAATTATATAGATGAAAGAAGAACTATTAGACCTATATACAGATTACCTAATAAGCTCATTTGAAGCAACAACAGCGACGGTGAATCATTAAAATATTATGAAAATCAATCGCCAAATACTATTTTTATGTACAGGAAACTATTATCGCAGTCGTTTTGCCGAACACTTTTTTAATGCCTTAGCAAAACAACAATCTATTGATTGGCAAGCAGATTCTCGTGGTTTAGCTATTGAATCAGGAACAGGTAATGTCGGTGCTATTTCACCTTATGCCGTGCAATATCTCTCGGAACAAGATATTGTGATCCCAAAAAATGAGCGTCGTCCACGTAGCGTGACGGTTGACGATTTTGTGATGGCAAACAAAGTTATTGCACTAGACGTTGATGAACATCGTCCTTTGATGTTGAAGCGTTTTCCGCAATGGGCTGAACAAGTTGAATATTGGTCGGTGCCCGATTTGCATATTACTCCACCAGAATTGGCTTTACCGCAAATTAAACAGCAAATTTTTCAATTGATTAACTCTCTTTCTTCGGTAACAAGTCATTGCTCAAATTTGCATCAAACAACTAATTCCGCAGCGTCCTCTTTAAAAGAATTAACATGAAAAAATTATTTATTGGACTCTTTATTGTTTTATATCAGTTACCTGCAATAGCTGAAAATGATTTTCCACCGCCTTTTACTGCTAACTATTCGCTTTCAATACGTGGCGTACAAATTGCCGAAGGATCACGTACTTTACGTCAAGAAAAAGGAGATATTTGGAAATTCAGTTCTACCAGTCATACTATTGGTTTGATGTCTTATGTGCGCAAGACGCGAATTGATGAAACAACAACTTTTAAGCTATTAGCGGGTAAAATTCAGCCACAAGCTTATTTTTATCAACAAATGAATGGTTCTAAAATAAAAAAAGTAGAGATTTCATTTGATTGGAATAAAAATATCATTTACGGTTCTGACAATAATGGGCAATGGGAAGTGCCTTTGGAAGTGGGTATATTGGATAAATTACTCTATCAATTGATAGTGATGCAAGACCTACAACAAGGTAAACGCAATCTCAAGTATAAAGTCGTGGATAAAGGCAAAGTTAAAACCTATATTCCTAACTTTATGGGTAAAGAATCTATTAAAACTGGACAAGGTAGTTTAGAAACTTTGAAATATCAAAAAGTTGCATCTGATGGAGAACGCAGTACAACATTATGGTGTGCGCCAAAATTGCATTTTTTACCCGTTCAAGTCGAACATGATGAAAAAGGTGAATTAATCACATTATTGCTTGAAACAGTCACTGGATTGAATTAATTGAAACACTTTGATATTCATATGAATAAATAATCATGCAACGAATCAGCGAGAATAAAATTATTTTAGTCGTACGCCGTACACGTATTGATGATTTAATTAGACGTTTCAACACATTAGCGCAAGCCAAATTTTATATTGAACATTTAGGTGCAGATTTTTCTGATTATTTACGAGAAGATGAGCAATATAAAAAAATGCAATCGGCAGCCGAGATATGTTTACGTAGTTTGGGACATTTACAAGTATTAGATCGATCGTTTTTGCCTAATTTTATTTTTGGTAATCAAGATATTATAGTTGTTTTAGGGCAGGATGGTTTAGTAGCTAACACAATCAAATATTTATCAGGACAAAAGGTTATTGGTGTCAATCCAGATTGTCAACGGTGGGAAGGTGTGTTGTTACCTTTCCAAGTTGATGATTTAAAAAGTATTATTTTGGATGTATTTGCCCAACGCCGCCCAATTAAAGAAGTGACTATGGCAAAAGCCAGTTTGAATAATGGACAAAATTTGTATGCAGTCAATGACTTATTTATCGGACATCAGTCTCATATGTCAGCGCGTTATGAAATCCAATTAGATCACTATCGTGAGCAACATTCTTCTAGTGGTATTATTGTTTCAACCGGTTTAGGATCAACGGGTTGGTTTAAAAGTGTATTAACTGGTGCACTTAATATTAGCCACGCATTTCATCATCAAGATATAGAATCAGAACCAATACAGTTTGCTTGGGATGCTGATTATTTATACTTCAGTGTACGTGAACCATTTTTGAGTGTCACCTCTTCCGCTGACTTAGTTTTTGGACAAATCACGACGCAACGACCCATGAAATTAATCTCGCAAATGGCTGAAAATGGTGTTATTTTTAGCGATGGGATTGAGCAAGATTTCTTGGAATTTAATTCAGGTACACAAGCTATAATCAGTGTGGCAGAAAAAAGAGGTTATTTAGTTGTTTAACTCATTTCATCGTTAGCCAGTTTATATCATCACTGCCAATTGTCTTCAGCACATAACTTTCATTGCGTCTCTTTCTTCGCCCATTGAATATATTGTGCATGTTATGTTAATGTTGACTTAGATTGATGATTTTAAATCGTGTTTCTAATCATTCGTATTTTTGATCATTTCATTCCACACTTATGACCAGTAGGTTTTGCATTCATGAAGTATAGTGCTTCTGTGCCCTGTGATTTTTTTTCATTATCCTCCGCATTATTATGTGTCTTAAGTAATCGCGGCAAAATTATTCAAGCCAATCCTGCTTGGCAACAAAAATTAGGCATTGTGCCGTCAAAATTGGAGCAAACTGATTTTTTAGCTTGGTTCCATTCGGAAGATCGAGACAAAACCAAAGCTTATTTAACTGAGTTGCATAATGGTAAGACGAGTATTTCTTTTTGTCATCGTTGGTATCTAAAAAATGGTGATTATCGTTGGTTACAATGGGAAATAACTGTAATTACTGCTTCTTCTTTACTCAGTACCACCGGTTCAAAAGATTATAGACAATCTTTCCCTATTTTTTATGCTATTGCAATTGATGTCACTGCACAAAAAATCGCTGAAAAAAAATTACATCACATTGAAGAACGATTTGAACTCGCCATTCAGGGCGCGGCTCATGGCTTATGGGATTGGGATTTACACACTAATGAAATTTATTTCTCTCCGCGTTGGAAAAACATGTTGGGGTATGAGGAAAACGAAATCGTCAATCACATGGATAGTTTATGCCAGCATGTGCATCCTGATGATTTTACTGATATGTGGGCGCGCATTGAAGCCTATTTAGACAAACGAGTTGCGCATTATGAAAGTATCCATCGTATGATGCATAAAAATGGCAATCCTTGCTGGGTGTTGGCGCGTGCGGCAGCTTTATGGGATAAAAATGATCAACCTTATCGCATGGTTGGTACCTATATTGATATTACGCAGTATAAAGAAACAGAATACGCGTTAGAAGAAAATGAAGCCTTATTACACGCTATTTTTGAAGTTACGCAAATTGGTTTATGTGTCACTAATGAATACGATCAATTTGTGCGTGTTAATCCTGCTTTTGGAAAATTATTTGGTTATCATGCAGATGAATTAATCAATCAATCAATCACTCTATTATCACCACCACCGCAACGAGCGCGCATTGCTAAACTAAATCAAATTTTTTTGAAAAAAGGTAAAGAAATTAATCGTGAATGGCGTATTATCGATCGCTATGGCAATCCAAGTACTTTGGATATCACAATTGGGAATTTAATCCGACACAAACAACAACGTTTTGCCGTGGTGACTGCTGTTGACGTAACGAAACGTCGTCGTGCAGAAGAGGAACGTAATCGTTTATTTAATTTATCGGTTGATATGCAATCAATTGTTGATTTTGACGGTTATTTTACCGATTTGAACGAAGCATTCGAGACTACACTAGGCTGGAACAAAAATGAATTGTTAAAAAAACCGTGTATAGAATTTGTGCATCCCGCAGACAAAAGAAATACCATTGCTGTGATTTCACAACTACATACGGGTACTACCATGCTAAATTTCGAAAATCGTTATTTATGTAAAAATGGACAGTATCGATGGTTATCGTGGAATTCTTATGCATTAATTGATCAACATAGCATTTATTCAATCACGCGCGATATTACTGAAAAGAAATTAGCTGAAGAAAAAATCAAGCAACAACAAGAGTTTATTTTACTTGTCGTTGATACGGTGCCTAATCTAATTTTAGTTAAAGATCATGAAGATAATTTTATTTTTGTCAATCAAGCCGCGGCTAATTTACTCAATACCAGCGTAGAAAATTTACTTGATCCTACTCAACCCAAACCTAATCACCCGTTGATTAATTTGGAATTATATCCTAAAACTATGACACAAATTTCCATTGAAAAATATGAAACAATCATAGAAGGTCAATGCAGAAATCCTCAAGGTGAAGATCGTCACTATCATTTGGTGAAGAAAAATTTTGTACAAAGTAATGGCAATGTTTTTATTTTAGCAGTGGGTACTGATATTACTGAACGTAAACAATATGAAGAAGCACTGAAGCAAAGTAAGAGACGTTATCAAGCGATTGTAGAAGACCAAACTGAACTTATTTGTCGTTTTTTGCCTAATTATACTCTGAGTTTTGTCAATCATACATTTTGTCGTTATTACAATAAATCAGAATTAGACTTACTTGACCAAACTTTCCATCCCTTTATTTATGCAGATGATTACGCGCATGTCAGTACAATAATTCATCAATTGGATGCTGATATGCCGGTAAACAATTTTGAATTTCGCACTCATGTTGCTGATGGCAGCCTTTCCTGGTTACAGTGGAATGTACGTGCTTTATTTAATGAAAATAATGATGAAATTATTGAATATCAAGCAGTTGGAAGAGATATTACTGAACGTAAAAAAGCAGAAGAAGCTTTGCGACAAAGTGAAGAACGCTTACGTATTGTGACCAGTGGGGCACCACTCATTTTATTTGCTATTGATAAACAAGGAATCATCACTTTTTCACGCGGTAAGGCATTGAATATATTTGGATTAAAAAATAATCAATTAGTAGGCAAATCAATTTTTGATGAATTTTGCCGCTTTCCTGATGCGATTACCAATGTTCGCCGTGCCTTACAAGGCGAAACTGTGACTAATATTATACAAGTACCTAATTTTTTTCTAGAAACCAAATATTCACCGGCTTATGATAGGGAAGGTTACATTATTGGTGTTATTGGTGTTTCCATCGATATTTCAGAACGTTACAACTTAGAAATAAAGATGAAAGAAACTGTTGCGGAATTAGAAACGATTTTAGATAACAGTGTCATTGGTATTGCTTATGTAAAAGCAGGTAAATTTATTTGGGTAAACAGTAAGTTAGAAAATTTATTAGAATACGAACCAGAAACATTAAATGAATTATCTTTTTGCGTTATCTATGCGCAACCTAAAACTTGTGAACAAATGAAACAAGAGGCATATCAGCTATTTATCCAAGGAAAAGGCTATGATGATCGGCATTTATTGCGCACACGTATGGGAAAACAATTTTGGGCACGCTTAGTAGGAAAAGCAATTGATTTTAATGAAATTAACCAAGGTTGTATCTGGATTATTGAAGATATTACTTTACAGCAACAAGCTGAACAAGATTTACGATTGACTTCGGCTATTTTTGAAACGACGGCTGATGGTATCTTTGTGACTGATTTACATAATCGAATTCAACGTGTTAATCCTGCCTTTACGCGCATTACCGGTTATAGCGTTGATGAAATTTTAAATAAAAAAACCAGCTGCTTATCTTCAGGACGGCACAATCGTCAATTTTATGAACAAATTTGGAAAACAATTGGTAATGTAGGTCATTGGCAAGGAGAAATTTGGAATCGCCGTAAAAATGGGGAAATTTATGTTGCTTGGTTATCTATCTCTGTGATTAAAAACGATTTAGGCGAACCATTGCAATATATGGCAGTTTTAAGTGATATTTCTCGTTTGCAACAAGATATTGAAAAAATGCGTTATTTAGCTAACTATGATTCTTTAACTCAATTGCCTAATCGCATGTTATTTAACGATAATTTATTACAAGCCCAACACCGTGCTATACGACATCATTGTTCATTAGCCGTACTTTTCATTGATTTAGATAATTTTAAGCCGGTCAATGATCAATTTGGTCATGCAGTGGGCGATCAGTTATTGCAACAAGTTGCCGAACGTTTATGTAATTGTGTACGAGATAGTGATACAGTTGCTCGTTTTGGTGGTGATGAATTTACTATTTTGCTCAATAATGTACACAATATTCAAGAAGCTAGCGAAGTGGCTCAACAAATTACACAGACTTTGCAGCAGCCTTTTTATTTAGGCAAAAATGTCGTGATAATTTCTGCTAGCATTGGTATTGCAGTTTATCCAGAACATGAAAATAAAATTGATAATTTACTACGCAAGGCGGATCAGGCAATGTATCAAGCAAAAAACAATGGTAAAGGCAGATTTTGTTTTTATCAAATACCTTAAATTTTAATTGATCTATAAAAATAATTACGCTGATGAAATAAAAAAAGCCCCGCGGTGCAGGGCAAGACAGGTTATATGAAAAATAAATACGGAGGAAGAGATAATAACTTATTGAATTTTAGCGAGTTCTAACTCGATTACTTTGGCGGGTAATGCAATATAGCCATCTTTTTCAACAACTTGTTGACCAGACTTAGAAAGCATCATTTTGACAAATTCAGCTTCTAACGGGGGTAAAGGTTTGTTTGGTTCTTTGTTGACATATACGTATAAAAAACGGGACAGTGGATAAAGACCATTAATCGCATTTTCTTCAGTAGCGGCTACAAAAGGTTCACCGTCTTTTGCTGAGATGGCTAAGGCTTTCACGCCAGAAGTTTTGTAACCAATGCCTGAATAACCGATACTATTTGGGGATGAAGTCACTGATTGTACGACAGATGCAGAACCGGGTTGTTCATTAACATTGCTTTTGAAATCACCTTTACATAAGGCATGTTCTTTAAAGTAACCATAGGTGCCAGACACAGAATTACGTCCATAGAGTTGAATACTGCGCGTTTCCCATTCGCCTTTTAAACCCACTCCATTCCACATGGAAATATCTTGATCGTAGTTACACTTTCTGGTAGATGAAAAAATGGCATCAACTTGTGGCATAGAAAGACCTTCAATCGGATTGTCTTTGTGAACGAAAACTGCGAGTGCGTCAATAGCAACTCGAATTGCAGTGGGTTCATAGCCATATTTCTTTTCAAATGCTTCTATTTCTTGATCTTTCATTTTGCGACTCATGGGACCTAAATTGCTGGTGCCTTCAGTCAAAGCTGGTGGTGCAGTGGATGATCCGGCTGCTTGTACTTGAATATTTACATTGGGATAATGGCGTTTATATTCTTCTGTCCACAATGTCATCAGATTTGCCAAGGTATCAGAGCCAACACTGGAGAGATTTCCAGAAATCCCGCTGATTGCTTTGTACTCTGGTGCTTCATCTGCTAATACGTCACCTGTAAAGGATAATGCAGTGATTAAGCCTGCAATACTTAATAATTTTTTCATTCAGTTCTGCCTCGTTGTTGGTTACTATGGTGAAGCAGTATGACGAATAAATATGACAGGATAATGACAGGATTGATGATAGGTCGAAGGCGAGATTATAAAGATTCATCCCCTCGTTTTTTAAGCGAGAAGACGAATTGAAAGACAATTTTTGGAAACTAATATAGTCTAAGACTTAAACAATTTCTATACATTACCAAGCTTGTGTGGTCTTAAATTCTTCTAAAATTGCTTTAAAACCTGTTGCAATTTCTTCAGTATATTCTGCTTCTTTATTCACTTTTTCCATTAATTTAGCATATTGTCCACTGAGATAACTATGTAAAGCTTTTTCAAAATCAACAACTTTTTTAACAGGAACATCATCTAAATAACCTTCATTAGCTGCAAATAAGGAAATTGCCATTTCTGCAACGGTTAAAGGAGAATATTGTTTTTGCTTCATTAATTCAGTCACACGTTGTCCACGTTCAATTTGCTTTCGTGTATTTTCATCTAAATCAGAAGCAAACTGTGCAAAAGCCGCTAATTCACGAAATTGTGCTAAGTCTAAGCGTACGCCACCACCGAGTTTTTTGACAATTTTAGTTTGTGCAGCCCCACCAACGCGCGATACAGATAAGCCCGGATTAATAGCTGGGCGAATGCCTGCGTTAAATAAGTCTGTTTCTAAATAAATTTGTCCATCAGTAATAGAAATTACGTTAGTTGGCACGAAAGCCGATACGTCACCTGCTTGAGTTTCAATAATCGGTAAAGCAGTCAATGAACCAGTTTTACCTTTGATTTCGCCATTAGTTGCTTTTTCTACATAGGTCGCATTAACGCGTGCGGCTCTTTCCAATAAACGCGAATGTAAATAAAACACGTCACCAGGATAAGCTTCACGCCCAGGTGGACGGCGAAGTAGTAGAGAAACTTGACGATATGCCCAAGCTTGTTTGGTCAAATCATCATAAACAATTAACGCATCTTCACCGCGATCTCTAAAATACTCGCCCATTGCACAACCGGCATAAGGCGCAATAAATTGTAAAGAAGCTGGATCAGACGCATTAGCAGCAACTACAATCGTATGTTCTAATGCACCATATTCTTCTAATTTACGCACAACGTTGGCAACTGATGAAGCTTTTTGTCCAATCGCTACATAAATACACTTAATACCAGTGCCTTTTTGATTAATAATGGTGTCAATCGCAACCGCAGTTTTACCTGTTTGCCGATCACCAATGATTAATTCACGTTGTCCACGTCCAATAGGTACCATAGAATCAATTGCTTTTAAACCGGTTTGCACAGGTTGCGCAACAGATTTTCTAGTAATAACCCCAGGTGCAATACGCTCAATAGGTAGTTTTTTACCGCTGTTAATTGGTCCTTTACCATCTAAGGGCAATCCCAAAGGATTAACGACGCGCCCCAACAATTCTTCACCAACGGGCACTTCCAAAATCCGTCCCGTACATTTGACGATATCCCCTTCACTCAGATGCTCGTAAGGTCCTAAAACAACACCCCCTACGGAATCCCGTTCAAGGTTCATCACCATACCAAAAGAGCCGCCAGCAAATTCTATCATTTCACCTTGCACTGCATCGGCAAGCCCGTGAATACGAACAATACCGTCAGTAACACTCACGATGGAACCTTCGCTACGACTTTCGGTAGTTAAGTCATAATTTTGAATTTTTCTTTTAATCAGATCACTGATTTCTGAAGGATTAAGCTGCATGGATTGTTTCCGGTTGTAGGGTGGGTAACCGTAAACCCACCATTTTCAAATCAAAACCTTGTAGAACGGGCTACGCTACCCATTCAAAACTCTTGTTAGCACAATTCACTTGCTAATTGCTTGATGCGACCTTTCAATGACATATCAATGACTTGGTCACCTGCACGAATCAGCCAACCGCCCAATAAACTGGTGTCAAGACTCACATCGACATCAATTGATTTGCCTAAACGTCTTTGCAACGTAGCGGCTAATTCGGCTTTTTGCTCAGGCGTTACCTCATAGACAGAAATAAGTTCTACTTTGATATAACCCTGATGTTGTGCTTTTAATTCTTCATACTGTGTCGCAATTTTTGGCACAGTGACCAATCTTCGATTATCAACTAGCAATCGTACTAAATTCTTGCCCATATCGCTGAGTTGTCCATCACAAATATCTAAAATCACCTGTTTTAATACTGTTTTAGTGACCTTAGGATTGGCAATGATGGCAGCCATAGTCGCATCATCAACGATTTGGGTTAAGTAGTTTAAATCAGCCGATAAGGTGTCAAAACTATTGGTTTCTTTGGCAAGTTCAAACACGGCTTCTGCGTAGGGACGTGCCAAAGTTGCATATTCTGCCATCGTTAATTGCCTATAGTTGTTTCATCATTTTTGCGATAAATTCACCATGCGTTGCAGGGCTAATTTCGCGCGCTAAAATCTTTTCAGCCATATTCAATGCCAAAGTAACTGTTTGTTCTCTCAAATGTTCTTTAGCACGATTCAGTTCCAAATCAATTTCAGCTTTGGCTGTATCTAATTGCCGTTGCCCTTCAGTACGTGCTTTTTCTTTTGCTTCTTCAACAATTTCACTGGCACGTTTGTTAGCGGCAATAATAATATCAGCAGATTCTTGCTTTGCATTGCGCAACCGTTCAGTTGCACGATTTTCTGCCAATTCTAGTTCGTGCTTACCTCTTTCTGCGGCAGCCAGACCATCTGCAATACGGGCAGTACGTGCCTGTAACATTTTGGTCATGGGTTCCCACAAATAGCGACTAACAAACCAGACTAGCACGGCAAAAGTTGCAATTTGCCCAAAAAGTGTAGCAGTTACATTCATGTCAATTCCTTAATATCAACACTCAAAATTGATGATTAATGACCTACTAACGCTTTAACAGCCGCTTCTGCCGCGCCCATAAACGGATTGGCGAAAATAAACCACATTGAAAAACCTAAGACGATCATGGGGAATGCTTCCATTAAACCACCAGTAAATAACATTTGTCCCATTAATTGCGCTCTCATTTCAGGTTGTCTTGCAATCCCTTCTAAGTATTTTGAACAAATTAATGCCCAGCCTAGTGCAGAGGCAAAACCCGCCGCTGCTAAAATCAAACCGACAACAAGTGCGGTATTGGAATAAATGAGAGCGATATTCTCAGGTGTCATGTTACAATTTCTCCTCTAATATAATGAATGAATAAAAAGCCATTTTAATTTAACACAAAAGTACTTTATTTGGGTTCTATTACCCACCCAAAATTGTCTTTTAGTGTTCTTCAAGTCCTTGGTGTGCAATGCTAAGATAGACAATCGTCAATAACATAAAGATAAACGCTTGTAAGCTAATGACTAGAATGTGGAAAATTGCCCATATGCCACCTGCAGTCCATTGAATCCAGAAGGGTAATAGTGCAATTAATAAGAAAATCAACTCGCCGGCAAACATATTACCGAACAGCCGTAATCCCATGCTGATAGGTTTAGCTAATTCTTCTACGCTAGTCATAATGATATTAACTGGGATAAGTAGCGTTTTTACGATTACATTGTGTGCTGTAAATGGGTGAAATAAAAACATTTTTATAAATCCCCAGCCGCCTTTAAATTTGATGTTATAGTATACTATCAGTCCAAATACGCTGAAAGATAAACCAAATGTAGTGGATAAATCGGTGGTGGGTACGACTTTAAGATAACTAATACCAAACCATCCTGCAACCATGGGTAGTAAATCAACAGGAATTAAGTCCATGGCATTCATCAAAAATACCCAAATGAATACGGTAAATGCTAAAGGACCGATAAGCGGATTATGTGAAGAAAAAATATCCTTAACTTGTTGATCGACAAATTCTAGTATAACTTCAATTAAATTTTGCATTCCTGTGGGTTTATCGGGGTCTAAATTATCTCCAATTTTTTTTGCAACCCAGCCCAGAAGAACAGCGAGTAATATACTGAAAAATAAGCTATCTATATTGAAAGTCCAAAAACCATCGCCTACGCTCAAATTGTGTAAATGGTGTTGAATATACCCGACAGGATCGGCATTAGCGGGTGCATTTGCATCCATTGTCATGTTGTAATTCTCCTAAAATTGATAATAATCTAAATTTTTTGAAATAGTATTTAAGCTTTTTTATTAAAGAAATAACCTAATTGTGCAACTGCAAACGTTATAAGCATAGGTACTGGGGGCAAATCTAATCCTTTCATACCAACGATAAATAGAGCAAGCGTAAAAATAAAACGTTGTATTGCAGCAAAATAGAGTACTTGAACTTCTTTACCGGGCGAAATAGCAGCAATTTTGGCGGCAATGCGTACGCGCCTGTCCATCATCCAAACGTTGAACAACACGATGCACCCGCCGTATAAAGCAGCTTGTGCAGCCAATTGATTTTGATAGAAATAAAATCCCCATGCTACCACAGAAATCAATAGAGCTTGTATAGCCAGTATCCGTTGGGCACCGGTGTCTATTGATGATAATCCGGTCGGTTCATTTTGATCCATGATTATTTTACGTAAATTTGGTACTCATTTACAATCAGTTAAATTGATTGCAACTTAATTAGCACGAAATGTGAAGTATAATGGGATAGAGATACGTGGTCAATCACATATGACAATTAATAAAAAATAATTGCATCATTCTAGTGTAGAGATTTTACTTTGTTATGCTGCTTTGCAACAACTATCGATTATTTTATCTTAATATTCAGATGGAAATAAAATAAGTGATCATTCACGGTAAATATTCAACTTGAGTATTTACTTGTTCGCCGTCCCATTCGATCATACGCCAGCCTGGACGGATATGCTCGACTACAAATCTATTACTTTTTGTATCAATTTGCAACATTGTAGACGGAGTAAGATAAATGATTTTTCCTTCTTCTTTCAAAATTTTATCTGTATGATAATGACCACAAAAAATATGTTTAACCACTTTTAATTGTTGCAATAATTCCCACGTTTCTGCAATATTGCCCAACGGATAAAATGAATCCATGAACAGACAATCACACAATAAAGGTGGATGATGCATAAATAATAATATCGATTCATCACTATGATGTAATTGTTGATATAACCAAGCGAGTTGTTTTTTTGGTAAAATATAGGTAGAAGTGTCTAAAAATAACAAACGGTGACCATTAACTCGACGACTAAAATATAACATATCATCTTGCACATCTTTAACTGGAATATCGAATATTTGTTTCATTACAGCAACACGATCATGATTACCAGCCATCACGACATAAGGGTAAGGAAAGCGGGTTAAAGTTTCTTTTATCCACTGATAAGCTTCAATTTCTCCATCTGCAGCCGCAAGATCACCCGATAATACCAATAAATCAATTTGTCTTTCTTTAAGAAACTGTAATACATCAATAAAATTTTTACGCACATTAATATTTCGATAAGTTTCTGCTACAGCATTAATGTGCATATCACTCACTTGTGCGATGATTGCTTTTTTTGGCATCCGATGCATTCCTAAATGAAACAAATTTGTGCTTTTAATATACTATGAATAACTAGTTTTTAAAATGTGTTGTTCAACTTTAATTTATATAACCACCGCTGTTGCCTACAGTTGCAAAATAACGATAAAACAAATTTTCAAACATCTCTATTTTTGTTTTTCTAGCCAGTTAAAAAAGTTTTTCTGTAAAAAATTTGGTAAACTTTTAACCTCATTGACTCTCAAATCCATCGCTATCCGACATCGATCATGACCATTTCTTCTGACACTGTATTTAGCTACATACCAAGATGGTTACAACATCGTTATGCACAATTCCCCGAACAACCGCCCGCACCTTTGGCAGAATACAAGCAAGCCGCAACATTGCTGGTTGACATTGCTGAACTAACACCGTTAGTTGAACGATTAGTTTACTATGATCATGAAGAAATACAACAAGCTACTCAATTATTCACCTATTATTTTGAAACATTAATCAGTACTATCGATGAACACGGTGGTGAATTAATTGATTTTAATGGTGATTCTATGCTTATTGCTTGGTATTTAGGCGCAATGGGAAAAGATTTAGCCACACTGAGCCGTCGCGCTGCTCATTGCGGTTTAATCTTACTAAATAAACACAACTTATTGATTCAACAGGCAAATTATGTACAAAGTACTTGGATAAACGACTATCGTCAAATAAAAATGCGGTTGGTGATTAATACAGGCTTGATATGGACAGCAACGGTAGGTGGCGTACAAAATCAATGGGCATTGGTGATAGCAGGCAACTTATTCCAATCATCAGAGATAATTCAATTACCTAGCAACACACTTATCGTCGCACCAGATATTTGGCATCTACTGATTGCCTATAGCAAAGGAAAAGTATTATCTAATCGTTACATTCAATTACAAGCGATCACCTATCCGCTGAAACCACGTACTTTACCGCCACTCGCTTTGACCCATCAAGCGATATCACATCTGCACGATTATCTCGCACCCATTACATTATGGTATCAACAACAATCTGATGAATTAAAAGAATTTTATTACAATTGTACCGTTGTTTATGTTGGAATAAAAAACTTAAATTATCGGGATCATACAATTTTAACCCAATTACAAGACGTATTTTATGATATACAACAAGTTATCAATAACTTTAACGGCTGTTTTGTTAAATTTACCGAAAATCAACCAGACATCACACTGACTATTATATGGGGAATTCCATCACATGACAGTATTAACAATGCATTACGTGCGATGCAAGCTGCTCAAAAAATACAACAAACCCTTGAACAACACAATTTACACTGTAACATTGGTATTAGCACTGGTGAAATTATCTGTCACTTGCTAAAAAAATATGGTCACTTTGCTATCCTAGGTACGACAAAACAGATTGCTATCCTATTGATGAAAAAAGCGAAAATTACTATTACCTGTGATCGCACAACCTACCAAGCAACACAGGCTTATCTCAATTTTAAACCACTTTCCAGACTTATTTTTAAAGGGCAAGCAATGGAAACTTACCAACTGTTACATTCTGATTTACCCAATCCAATGATTGCACGACGTTATGAAAGAAATTGCTTAATCGAACAAGTGGAAAATTTGCAAAAACATCAAGCACGTACCACCGTGTTAATTGAAGGTGAAACAGGTATTGGAAAAACTTGTTTAATCAACGACTTTCTTAATCATATAACCGCATTGCCAGTCACTTGCTTAGTTAGTCACGCAGACCCTCATCAAGAAACAACACCTTATTATATATGGCGCAGTATTTTTACCCAATTATTTGGCTGTGAATTACCGCTAGAACCCGAAGCACGCCGTCAACAAATTTTGTCACATTTACAATCATTACCTTCTTTATTGCTACCACGTTTACCACTATTAAATGCCATTTTACCGCTTAATTTGCCAGAAAACAACATTACTATGCAAATGCACGGCAAAGTACGTATTGACAATATCAATGCTCTATTATTAGCCTTGTTACATGAAATGTTAAAACACAGTCATAATCGTTATATTTTTATTTTTGAAGATGTTGATTGGTTAGATTCAGCTTCATGGACTTTACTACGTTTAATAAGCCAACAAATTAAGCCCATTTTATTGGTACTAACCGTCCATCCTGCCAATGTACCCGTGCCTCAATCGCATCAATTTTTGTTTGAACGCACCGGAACGCAATTGTTACATTTAGAACCCTTATCTACGACTGAAATAGCTGTACTATTAGCCCAACGATTAGCTGTGTTGGAAATACCACAAGAATTGATCAACTTTATTACCGCAAAAACTAAAGGACATCCACTTTTTAGTGAACAACTACTTTATGCCTTACGTGACAGTGGATTATTAAGAATTATCGATAGACAATGTTATCTCGCAGCTCAATTTCGGCAATACACTTACTCAGATTTTCCAGAAACATTGACAGAAGTTATTTTTAGTCGTTTCATCCACTTAACACCAATTTTACAACAACTATTAAAAGTTGCCAGTGTTATTGGAAATAAATTTACCACTTTATTATTGTTGGTTCTTTATCCAATTGAATCGGAAAAAATACTAATCTGTTTAACCACTTTACAAAAATTAGATTTCATTATTTATCATAATGTTACTGAAGAATATAGCTTCAAGGATAACTTAAGCCAAAAAACCATTTATGAATTAATTACTTTAACTGAAAAGCAACAATTACATAATCAAATCGCATTGTGGTATGAAAAAAATGTCACTATACAATTAAATAATTATTATCCAATTATTGCTTATCATTGGTCACAAACTGAAAATACGATAAAAACGCTCGAATATCTCACATTAGCCGGTGAACAAGCACTTAATTTCTGCACTTATCAAGAAGCTACTTACTTTTTTCAACAATTATTGCAAAGAGATAAAAACAATCCTTACTTTGCATTACAATTAGGTAAAGCCTATTTGGGTTTAAATAAAATTGAAGAAAGTCAGCAATTTTTTGAACAAGGACTTAAATTTTTAAATAAATCACTGCCAAAAACAACTGTAACCTTATTTATCAGTACATTATGGCAACTTAGTAAACAAATATTACACCGTTTATTTCCACGTTATTTTTTAGCGCATCAAATGACACAACAACTTAAAACACGTCGCCTATTGCAAGCTGCTTATCTCTACGAGCAAATAGGTGATTTATCGACACGCACAGGTATGTCGGCATTAGGTATTTTTAATGTGCGTCTATACAGTTTGAATTTGGCAGAAAGCATTGTACCAATTGACGTTATGCAACGTGGTGACAGTGAATTATTGACGCGCACGTATATTCATTTGTCGGTATTGACCGGTTTGTTAACATTTTCAAAAATAGAAAGTTTATACGCTAATTATGCGTTAAAAAATATCGATTCTGTAACTCAACTAACTGATATGACGTGGATTTTTCAAATATTAGGTATTCGAGATGCCAGTTATGGACGTTGGGTTGCGTGTCAGGTTAATTTTGTTAAAGCGATTAAAATAGCGGAACATGTTGGTGATATTAAAGGACAGATGCAATGTTTGCATTTATTAAATCTAATTCATTGTTATCAAGGACAATTCACTGATAAAATCAAACAATTTAATGTGCTTTACGTGTTAGCGCGTCAATATAATGATTTGTCAGCACAAGTATGGGGATTATGTGGACAGATTATGGTTTATTTACAATTAGATCAATTAGATAATGCGGTTAATTGTTTAAAAATTGTGCAATCTTTACCCAGTGAGCAGCTAGAATTGAACGAAGCTATTTGGGTATGTGGTTTATTAGCACAGGTTTATTTTCGGCAAGGTTTGTTACAACGCGCGGTGCAAATGGCAACTAAAACAGCGCATTTAATCGCTAAAAAGACACCTGATGCGTTACAATTATTTGAAAGTTACGTTAATATTGCGCATATTTATCTGTCACAGTGGGAAAATGCAACTTTTCTATCTAAAAAAGAACGTTATGCTTGTAACAAATTATCTAAACATGCTTGTCAGGTGTTAGATGATTATGCTGATCGATTCCAAATGGCAAAACCGCGGAGTTTATTGTTGCAAGGATTACATGCTTGGCTAAATGGACAGCCTAAAAAGGCGCATGTTTTATGGGAAAAAAGTTTAGATAAAGCGTTAGATTTAAACATGTTATATGAGCAAGCATTAACCCATTTTGAAATCGCGCGCCATGCTGAACACTTAGAGACACCTAAAATACAGCAACATTTGCAAAAAGCGTTAGAAATTTTCACTCAGCTAAATGCTCAATATTATTTACAGCAAGTAATACATTTAACTCAAGTTGAATCAAGTAGTTATAAGTAGAAGAAAGGGCGTATAATTTTGAAAAATGATGAATATGTAAATTTTCTGATTTAAGTGGCGTAAAGTTGTAAAATCTATTACTGTTAAAATACGAATTGGAGTTATATTATGCTTGTATTAACGCGCGCTGGCTATGCTAAACCTGCGACTTCATTGAATTTTAAAACGGGCACTTGGCGTGTACAAAAACCTATACATCAACACAGCCCTGCACCTTGTCATAGTATTTGTCCCGCTGGTGAAGACCCGCAGGCTTATTTAGCCCATATTCAATCTGGTCATATAGAAGAGGCATGGAAATGTTTGGTTGAAGTTAATCCTTTGCCAGCAATTACTGGGCGTGTTTGTCCACATCCTTGTGAAAATGCGTGTAATCGTGCTCAATTGGATGAACCGATTGCAATTCATGCAGTTGAGCGTTTTTTAGGCGATGAAGCAATTAGTCATAATTGGGCGTATCCAGTGAAAGCTGTTGATATTGCCGCACCAGAAATTGCGATTATTGGTGCAGGACCCGCGGGATTATCAGCAGCTTATCATCTGGTTAAGCTAGGGTATCGTGCTGTTATTTTTGATGATCGTACTGAAGCGGGTGGCACATTACGTACTGCATTGCCAGCTTATCGTTTGCCGCGCCAAGTATTAGATGATGAAACTCACCGTTTATTAAGTTTACCCGGTATTCGTTTTCAACCGCGTACTCGCTTGGGTCGTGATATGGATTTACGTGAATTGCAAGCCCAATATCCAGCGGTATTTTTAGCCCCGGGTGCGCAACGCAGTCAATCATGGAGTATTGATGGTGCTATTCCGCATGATTTGCACTATGGTTTGGAGTTGTTGCAACAATGGGTAGATATTGGGTCTGTGCCTACACCTAAAAGTGTGGCTATCGTGGGTGCAGGTAATACGGCTGTCGATATGGCACGGGTGATGAAACGGGCGGGTGTGCCTGAAGTACATATTATTTCTCATAAACCAATTCCAAGACCCGGGATTCCCGCATCAGAAGCCATGCCTGCAATTCCACGTGAAGTGCAAGAGGCTTTGGAAGAAGGTGTGATTATTCATGAATATCGTGGTATTCGTCGGTTGATTTTGCGCGGTGAACGTGTCGTTGGTATTGAATTGGTTCATATGAAAAAACTCATGCAACCCAGCGGTAAGTTGAAACGTATTGCTTTTGAAGGTACTGAAACGATTTTAAATGTAGAGCAAGTGATTCCGGCAATTGGACAAGTGTTAGACCCTACGGGCTTTGAAGCTTTAGCAGAAAATCGTTCTCATTTTAAAGTTGATCAATGGGGACAATTTGCTAATCATGCTAATCTTTATGCGGGTGGAGATGCAACGGGGAATGCCGGTACAGTGACTGCAGCGGTGGGTGATGGGCGACGTGCTGCACAAGCAATTGATCATGCTCTAAAAATAAAGGCATTACCTGAACTTAATTCTAAACCGGCTGTAAGTTATCAGGAATTGAATATTGCCTATTATGAACCTGCTCCTCGGGTGCAAGAGTCTGTGTTGCCAGTAGAACAACGTACTGGAGATAATGAAATCGTAACCAGTTTAAATTCTCCGATGATTACTAAGGAAAGTCAACGCTGTTTTTCTTGCGGAAATTGTCTTGCTTGTGATAATTGTTGGACATTGTGCCCAGATAGCGCGGTGCTGAAAACTAAAGAGTTAGCCAGTGATGGTTCTCACTACGTATTTGATTACGATTATTGCAAAGGATGTGGGCTATGTGCGCATGAATGCCCTTGTGGTTATATTGAAATGATAGAGGAATTATAAATATTTTTCCGGTAAAGATAACATCTTAACTACGATGTTATCTTTAGACGGATTATAAATTAGTCTCTTAACAATGCTTTACGACGTTTTTCCATGATTTGTTCAATCACTGGTCTGAAAATAATTTGCATGGCAAAACCCATTTTACCACCAGGCACAACTAACGTATTTGGACGAGACATGAAGGAATCATGAATCATTGCCAAAAGATAAGTATACTCTTGTTCACGGTATTTATTAAAACGAATCACAACTAAACTTTCATCAGCTGTTGGAATATCGCGTGCAATGAAAGGGTTAGAAGTATCAACTAGAGGTACACGTTGGAAGTTGATATGCGTACGTGAAAATTGAGGCGCAATATAATTCACGTAATCGGGCATACGACGTAAAATGGTGTGAGTCACAGCTTCTGGTGAATAACCACGTTCAGAACAGTCACGGCTGATCTTTTGAATCCATTCTAAGTTGACGCTAGGCACCACACCAATCAACAAATCAACCCATTGAGAAACATTGACATCACCGTGTATCACACCACCATGTAGCCCTTCATAAAATAATAAATCTGTTTCTTCTGGGATCGGCGTCCAAGGCGTAAAAGTACCCGGTTCTTGATTGTAAGGTTCCGCTTCATCTTCATTGTGCAAGTACAAACGCGTCTCACCCGAACCATCTTCTGAATATTGCGCAAATAAACTTTCTAATTTTTCAAATAAATTTGCTTCAGGTCCAAAGTGACTAATATCTTTCCCTTCCCGTTCCGTCACAGCCACAGCTTCTTTCATTTCTACACGATTGTAACGATGAAAACTGTCCCCTTCTACCACGGCTGCTTTTAATTTAAGGCGACGAAAAATGTCTTCAAATGCCTTTTTAACTGTAGTTGTACCTGCACCTGATGAACCCGTGATTGAAATAATAGGGTGTTTTATTGACATCATATTCTCCTTGTTTAGCGTATCATTTTTTGGGTAACTATTCTTTTAGTAAATATCGTTTTTAATCTAAATACAACTGTGACTCACATTGTCCAAGACCTAGAATGATCCAGATAATACAGTTAGGAAGTTCTATGAGAATTAGGGTGATAGGGAGATGATCGTTGAAAAAAATCCACCTATAAGTAATGAATAACACCCACTATTGAATAACTCGAACCAATGGTTATTATTCATTACTTATTCTATCCGAAGGATTGTACTGATTCGTTTATCTAAGGTCAATGATAAACGTACTATCTAATTGTTTATTCAGCTTTTTCGTTAATTATCACAATTTCTACTCGACGATTTTTTCTACGCCCTTCTTCAGTACGATTGCTAGCAACGGGACGACTATGCCCAAAACCTTCAGCAATCAATCGATTAGCTTTAACTCCACGCGCAATTAACGCATTACGTACTGCCTCGGCGCGTTGTTTAGATAAGGCAAGATTTTCATTGGGATCGCCAATATTATCAGAATAACCCTCAATTAACACGACTTTATCGCCCGCATTTTTAATCATTTCAGTAAATTCCATTAATTGTCCTTCAGAAATAGGTAATAAATTTGCCTGTCCTTCTTTAAAAGAAATCGCCTCTAATACCATAAGCAAACCACGATCAGTATGTTGTGATACTGTGTGGTTGGTAATAGATTTTATTGGCTGTGTTGTTGAACAAGAAGCTATCAGTATCATGGTCAATAATTTAACTGTAACTACTTTGATTATGTTAAGATTACTCATTATCCTTTGTTTTCCTTTTTAGCGGTACAATATATTAGTACATGCTAATTGCTGCAAAAGTAATGCAAGTATCTTTATTTAATAAATTAAAATTTAACTAAATCAAATAGATAGTAAATAGATTGTTTTTTCTATTAAAACAAGATATTAGGATAAAAACGACGAATTTTATCGTTAATTACAAAAAAATGACAATCACTTTAATATGACATATATTCTTGGTATTGATCCTGGTTCTCGTATAACCGGTTTTGGCATTATTGAAAGCACTAAACAACAGTTACTATACGTTGTCAGCGGTTGTATACATGTACAAGAAACGACATTACCCTTACGTTTACATGAAATTTATATGGGCGTATCTGAAATTATCGAGCAATATCAACCAACAATTTTAGCTATCGAAAAAGTATTTATGTATCGTAATGCAGATTCTGCACTCAAACTAGGGCAAGCCCGAGGTGCCGCAATTGTAGCATGTGTGCAACAAGCATTAGCTGTTTATGAATACGCACCAAATCAAATCAAACAAGCGATTGTCGGACAAGGACACGCACACAAAATGCAGGTACAACAAATGGTTAAAGTGCTGCTCTCTTTGCCAGCAATTCCGCCACCAGATGCAGCTGACGCTTTGGCAACCGCCTTATGTCATGCTCATTACATTCAATCATTAACCAAGCAAACATTATTAAGTTAACGTGAGTTCAATGTCAGGCATGATTAATTCTTCTTAGGTTAATATTGGTATTTTTATATAGTGAAATACGCCAATGCACCCTATTTTAAGAGATCACCTTCATTTTTCATCAGATGCAAACAACTTACGTTGTAAATTAATTCATTGATTAATAAAGTAATTTATTATTTTGAATACTTTTATTTAACAAAAAATAATAAAAAGAGGTTCACATTTTGGCGGCAACGATCTATACTAAGCACCAGTTAGTTGATGCCGTAGCGTTTTATGGCATTGGTACATTCTTCGACAATTTAGTCACGACATGCTTGATCCATTTAACTGAGTGAATGGGCGGTTTGTTTATTCAAACAACCTAATGTGTTTAATAGATTGTAATCAATTTAAGATACTTTTTATACTACTTGATGTTAGGTTATTTCTCACTGACATTTGTTTAGTCAACATGATTTGATTACTACAGATGTGGCTTTTGTGTTTAACTGTCTGAAATTAAATTATATCTTAAATTTATTCCAATCATTTATAAATAAAGTAATTGAGTAGCAAGTATTTTTTGAGATGTATGTGTCGCAAGAAGTATTTGGAAACTTTGAAAGCTAATTTGTGTTTTTTTGATTGAGTATTTCAACTTTTTCAAGTTAGAACAAGAGATTTTATTCTTGGTTTAACTTAAAAACAGATTTCCAGTGTCTGATTAAAATTACTGGAAAATCTTTTTGTTTAGCCACTACTAGAGAGTTTTAGCTAACAAAAAGTGTCCTGTTACTCTGTACACACAGAGCTATATTCACTATATAGAAAATAACTACCAAATTAAGGAGATATTGAATGAAATTTGCTAAAACCACTCTTGCTGCTATTTTAGGTGTTGCTTTAACCGGTACCGTCGTCGCTATGGAAGAAGGTATGGCTGGCATGGAAGGTATGGCTGGCATGGAAGGCATGGCTGGTATGGAAGGCATGGCTGGTATGGAAGGCATGGCTGGTATGGAAGGC
>DYNN01000007.1:45590-60204 GCA_020721045.1 Thiomargarita sp.
CATGGCTGGTATGGAAGGCATGGCTGGTATGGAAGGCATGGCTGGTATGGAAGGCGCACCTGCTGCTGGCATGGAAGGCATGAGCGGTATGGAAGGCATGTCTGGCATGGAAGGCATGAGCGGTATGGAAGGTATGTCTGGCATGGAAGGCATGAGCGGTATGGAAGGTATGGAAGGCATGGAAGGCATGAAAGGTATGGAAGGCATGAGCGGTATGGAAGGCATGAGCGGTATGGAAGGCATGAGCGGTATGGAAGGCATGGAAGGCATGGAAAGCAAGTAATTGCTGCTCATCTTCTCTTTCCTTATTTAATCTAGTTACATAGATTAATAAGTTGCCCCAGTAACAATATTGCTGGGGCGGCGGCTTTCCTTAGTGTTTCTATCTGAACTTTTTATTTCTAATCCCTCTCCAAATTATAATAAGCTTTGAGGATCAATATCCAGAGACCAGCGAGTGTCTTTTGGTGTCCCTTTGAGTTGTGGTAACCAGCGCGTCAGAAACAAGTGTAATTTATTTCGTTGATTTGATTGTAATAATAATTGAGCGCGATACCAACCCTCCCGTTTTTCCATCGGTGCTTGTACCGGTCCCCATAATTGAATGTCAGTGGTATCTAATTGTTGTGCCGAAAGTTTTGCTTTGTGCAAGAATTCCATAGCATTTTCCATATTTTTTGCCCTAGCTCTTAATAATGCTAGCCGCGTGAAAGGAGGAAAATTAGTTTGTTGGCGTTCTTCTAAAGCTCTTTGTGCAAAAGCAGCATAATTTTGATTGATTAAACTTTCTAACAAAGGATGTTGCGGAAAATAAGTTTGCACCACAACTTTACCCGACAATTCAGCGCGTCCTGCACGCCCAGCTACTTGTATTAACAATTGCGCCATATGTTCACTGGCACGAAAATCAATATTAAATAACCCACTGTCCGCATTAAGTATTCCGACCAGAGTTACATTAGGAAAATGGTGACCTTTAGCTAACATTTGAGTGCCCACTAAAATGTCTACATTTCCTTGATGAATTTGTGTCAAAATGGATTCCATACTTTTTCTTTTTCGAGTACTGTCACTATCAATCCGCAAAACACGCGCTTGTGGAAAATAGTGTTTCAACTCATCTTCAATACGTTCCGTCCCTTGTCCCATCAAATGTAATTTAGTATGCTGACAGTGAGGACATTGAGTATATACTTTAACGCGATAACCGCAATGGTGACAAAGTAATTGTTGCACTGCAGCATGATAAGTTAAATTGCTATCACACTGTATACATTGCGCAACCCATCCACAATTAAAACAAATCAACGTAGGCGCATAACCCCGTCGATTAATAAATAATAAAATTTGCTGTTTTTTTGTCAGACAGGTTTCAATTTCTGACTGCAATTGTTGCGATAAGTATCGATGTGCTGACTGTTGACGCATATTGACCAAGTGAAAAGTGGGATGAACCGCTGTGCCCGCACGTTCGGGTAAAGTAAAGTGCTGATAACGTCCTTGATAGGCATGATATAAGCTGTCTAGTGAAGGTGTTGCGCTACCTAAAATGATAGGCACTTTTGCGCGTTGCGCCCGTACTAAGGCAATGTCTCGCGCTGAATAACGAAAATTATCTTGTTGTTTATAAGAAAGATCATGTTCTTCGTCAACAATAAAAATACCAAGATTTTGTAAGGGTGTCCATACCGCGGAGCGTGTGCCAATAATAACGCGTGCATGTCCATCGCGCGCTGCTAACCACGCTTGTAATCGTTCTGGTTTATTGATGTTAGAATGTAATACAACAATGTCGTCAACAAAACGTTGTTGAAAACGTTCTAACATTTGTAGAGTTAAATTAATTTCAGGAACCAAGACAAGTGCTTGTTTTCCCTCTAATAATACTTGTTGAATAATTTGTAAATAAACTTCAGTTTTGCCACTACCTGTAATTCCATCTAATAAACACGGATAAAATTGAGTTAATCGTTGACAAACTTGAGTTACAACTGCTTGTTGTGCTGAATTTAATTGTAAACTAGGATTGATAATGATGGGTTTGTCTGGTAAATTTTGCTCGACGGGAATAATCCAACCTTTTGTTTGTAAAACTGTTAATGTGCGTTGAGCCGTACTAAACTGACTTAGAATCGTTTTCTTTGTTAAACCTTGTGGATATTCTTTGAGTAAACGTAAAATATTAAGTTGTAAAGGCGTTATATTAGGCAAGTATTCAATGGGTAAATTAACATGACTGGCAGTGATTTTCCATTTTATAATTGCTTGATTAGTAATAGAATCTCCTTTTTTTATTGGAGAAGGAAAAACGGCTGAAACTACATTATTAATACTATAGTGATAATACTGACTTGCCCATCGAATCAGTTCAAAATGATCGGAAGAAAATAAGGGGTAACTGTCTAAAATTTCTAAGGCGGCTTTTAATTTTTCTGGTGGTACTGAAGTTTCTTGTTTAATGGCAATTAATAAACTTATTTTCTCCTTATTAGTTTTTCCAAATGGAACTTTCAATCGGATACCCGGTTTTAATCGCTCAAGATCAGTACCAATTGGCGGTAAATAATCTGAATAACTAAGATAATTAAGGTATTCATTGTCAGATGGAAAAATGACTACTTGCAAAATGATAGGCATATCAATTATGTGGGTCGAAATGCATCGGTTATCCATTGTAATTGCGTCTTACCAGACAGCAACACCACATCAAATCGACAAGCTTGTTGTTGTGCGCTTTGATGGGTTTGTAAATAATGTTGTGCCGTTCTAATAATACGTTGTTGTTTACGCCAATCGATGCTTTCTATACTGCCACCGTACTGCTCATCAGCGCGATAACGCACTTCAATAAAAACAAGGATTTGCTTATCTTGCATAATTAAATCAATTTCGCCATTGGTATAGCGATAATTACGTTGCAATAATTTTAACCCTTGTTTACGTAAGTGCGTACACGCCAAATCTTCTGCCCATTGTCCAGTGGTTTTTTTTGTAAATAAATTCACTGAGCAACTGGCACGGGTATAGCGGGAATTGTTATGGGCACTGGTGCTGAAACAGGTTGTGTGACTATCGTATTAACTGTTTGTTTTTCAAGTAATTGTGGTAAGCCATCGATAAATCTCGCCCACAATAACTGACGCGTAATAACCCCGCCATTTTCCACAGATAATAATCCAGTATAACCATTCATTTTTAGGAAACTGTGCTGATTAAGCTTTTTCAACTCGTGCAACAAGTGGTAGGCGTCAATGCCCAGTGCATAGAGACGTTTCACTTGTTCCATATCATCGGGCCAACTTTTCTCAAAGGTTGCCTGCCATTCTTTTGCCTTTTGATCAGGGGATAAAATCCAAGGCATATCACCAAAAATAATACCTTCCAAATCACGATCCATCCGTTGGTCAACCACGCCACTGTAAATATGAGAAGTGCTATAAATAGCAATATTTTCTCCATCATAATAAGGGAAAAAGGGGCGTAACTGACGCGCTTCTCTGGGAAAGGCTAACATAAAAACCATATCTGCTTTGCTGCTGACAACGTTCTTAACTGATTGACTTAAATTTGAATTATCATATTGTTGTAATGTAGCAAATTGTCCGCCTTGTTTAGACCATTCTTGCTGAAAAGCGGTTAATACGCGATTTGACCAATTTCCGGGTGGGATAAGCGCAGAGGCAACACGATGCCCGTCTTGCCATGCACGTCTAGCAACAGCTTGTGCCTCTTGTTCCGGTGAAAGTCCAAATTGGAATAAATTGTTAGTATTGCTATTAGTATCTAGGTAATTTAAACCAATTGTCAATACAGGTAATTGATTAGTCGCTTGTGCTAAAACAGCTAAACTTTCTTTGTCCAATGGTCCAATCACTACTTGAATGCCTTGTGTTACCATTTCTTTATAAATATTAGCCACATTACTAGGATCAACATTAGAAACGATTATTTCTGGCATTTGCGCTGCTTGTTTATCATCATAAATAGCGGCTGAAATACCATTTTGCGTTGCTTCAGCATGGGCTTGAAATTTACTGTCTAATGGTAATAATAAGGCAATTTTTTGTATCGACTTAATTGCACCTGCTGTCGTTGAATTGGTTTGAGTCGCGCGCATAATGGTTTGCACAATGTCTTTATTGGCTGGGTGATTCGGATAGCGTGCTTGCCAATCGGCGATAGATTGGGCGATATAACTGGGATGAATTGTTTTAGAGAGAACCGCAAGAGAAACCCAACCTGAAAATACATCGCCGGGTGTTTGTTGTACTTGTCGTAACTGATTGTATTCTAATAAAGATAAGCTATGCCACAAAATTTCATGATTTTCTCGCAACGCTAGCGCATCCGTGCCAATAGCATTGTCCAAAGATATCCACTTTTTCACCGCCCCAAAAACATCACCTTGTGCTTCTAAAAGATTGGCTTGTAATTGGTTATGCTCAATTTGTAAATTTTTAGGTAATTGATTCATATTCATTGCGTTTAAGTGAACTAAAGCTTCATCAAATCTTTGTTCTGCAATAGCCAACCTAATTTGTACAAGTTCAGCCAAGTTATTCAAGCCATAGTTATTTTGTAGTTGGATTGTAGCCAGTTCTGCTTTAGCAGCGTCAATCATATCAGCCTTAAGTAATGTTCTCACTGCCGCTAACTGATAACCTTGTCGTGTACCGGGACCGGAACGCGTTGCAATACGTTGATATTCTTTGCTAGATTCCACGTATCGTCCTTCACTTTCTAATTGTTTTGCTAATTTAGCGGGGTCTTCATATGTCGCTGGATTATTAGCATCATCACCTTCTATCCAAGGGATATTAGTACAACTAGTTAGTGAAATTATTAATAAAATTAGAGTTAAAAGTGATCTGAGTAACATAAGTGTTTATTCTGCAAAAATGGATTTCTAGGGTATAATAAATTTTAAATGTTGATTGAAGTTCTCTAAATCCTAGGTAAAAAAATTAAACGTTGTTCATTTAGTAGAAAATCATTTGAATAAAAATGATAGTATAACCGCCTAAAAAAAATTTGTCAGTCTTTGATTTTGTGCAATAATGACAGCTATTATTTTCTCCAGAATACATTTTATCTGCAAAACAATTTAAGCTATGAATATAACAACTTGGCTGGATAATATTCGATGGAATGAACAAGGCTTAATACCGGTAATTGCGCAAGAATTTAGCACCGGCGTAGTGCTCATGATGGCTTGGATGAATCGAGAAGCATTACAGCTATCAGTGAGCGAAAAAAGGGCAGTTTATTGGTCTCGTTCACGTGGCAAATTATGGTTCAAAGGCGAAGAATCTGGTCATATACAACATGTTAAAGATATTCGTTTAGATTGCGATAATGACGTCATTTTGCTGCAAGTCGAACAAATAGGTGGAATAGCTTGTCATACCGGACGACATCATTGTTTCTACCAACAACTACAAGACGAAAAATGGGTCACTGTTGATCCAGTACTAAAAGACCCTTCGACACTATATGCAAAACTTAAATAATCAATAAAATTATATACATAGTTATGATACAATTGAAATGTTAAATCGTACACTGCTTATTGTTGATGATTCTTTAGATAACCGTTTAATATTAGAAAGCTTATTTGTAAAGTTGGGCTTTTCTTGTTGGCAAGCAGCAAATGGGCAAGAAGCAATCAATAAGGCATATCAATTGCGTCCAAATTTAATCTTGATGGATTTAGTTATGCCCATTGTTGATGGTTTTGAAGCAGCGCGACGAATACACAATATACCTGAATTGGCTGCTATCCCTATCATTGCAATGTCAGTCAGCGCAATTGACGTTTCAACTCCAATTGGGATTGGTTTTTGTGATTTTATGCAAAAGCCATTGAATAAAAAAGATATTTTACAAAAATTAAAAATTTATTTACCAGATCATTTTCAAATTTAGGAAATAATCGATGAGCACAACTGAATCCTTTATAAAAGGCACACTGCTAATTGTTGACGATATGCCTGCAAATATTAGCGTTTTATTCGAATTTTTAAGCGAAGAGGGCTTTAGAGTGCTTGTTGCCCAAGATGGCAAACGGGCTATTCAAAAAGCGGAATACGTTAAACCTGATTTAATTTTATTAGATGTAATGATGCCGGGTATGGACGGTTTTGAAACTTGTCGAATCTTAAAATCTCAAGAAACTACAAAAAGTATACCTATTATCTTTATGACCGCATTAGCAGATACTTTAGATAAAGTTAAAGGATTTTCGTTGGGTGCAGCCGATTATATTACCAAACCCATTCAACACGAGGAAGTACTGGCGCGCGTCAATACTCAACTCCATTTCTGTCAATTACAAAGACAATTAACTAAGCAAAATCAAGAACTTCAAGAACAAAAAATAGAATTAGAGCAACGTAATATGGAATTAGATGCATTTGCTCGAACAGTGGCGCATGATCTAAAAAATCCTTTAAATATTATCGTGGGTTATGCTGATATATTGACAGAAATATGCGTTTCACCAAAATTGTCAGATCAAAATTCACAAGAATCATTGGATAGTATTAAAGCAATTACGCAAGCGGCTAATAAAATGACCAACATCATTGATGCACTCCTACTACTTGCAGGCGTTTCTCGTCAACAACATGTGGATACAACGCCGTTAGACATGAGCAGTATCTTGGTTCAAGTTTTGAGTGAACGATTAAACAAGATGCTAAAGGAATATAATGGACGCATTAATTTACCAAATAACTTGCCACAAGCGACAGGTTATCAACCTTGGATTGAAGAAGTATGGGTTAATTATTTGAGCAACGGACTAAAATACGGCGGTCGCCCACCGATGATGGATGTGGGTGCTGAAGTACAAGACGATGGCATGGTACGATTTTGGGTGCATGACAACGGACCGAGTTTAACTGCCGAATTACAAGCCCAATTATTTACCCCATTTACTAGATTACACAAAGATCGTGCTGAAGGGCATGGTTTAGGTCTCTCCATTGTGCGTCAAGTCATTGAAAAATTAGGCGGAAAAGTAGGAATTGAAAGTGAACCCGGCAATGGCTGCTTATTTTACTTTACTTTGCCTGTGGAATCGCAATCACATTGATTCACTTCAAAGATTATGCAAGCCTACCGTTTAACACGGACATGAATTTTATTCTCAAGTTGGATCATAAAAACTGAAAAAATTCCTTTTTAAATCTGCACTTAAAACATCTAAATTAATAACTCACTATGCCTGACTTACAGACTGAGTCCATCATTCCGTTTTTAAAAAAAATTCCTACTTTTCAAAATCTTCAACAAGCTGATTTAGAAAAAATTTCTAACTGTTTAAAGCCACAAACTATCGATGTAGGTGAATGTTTGTTTGAAGCCGGTGATTTATACAAAAAAGCTGTTTTCTTACTAAAAAAAGGTAAAGCCGAACTTTGTTACAATGGACAAAGTTATTTTTTAAGTGCGGGCGAATTCGTTGGTTTAGCTAATGCTTTAGATATGTCACCTTACGCCTGCACAGTAACGGCTTTAACCACTTTAGAAGTATTAACTATTCCTATCGAAGGCTTACGTGATATAGAATATAGCTGCCCCTTATTATACAATGGGTTAAATCGATTAATTGCTGGACATTTACGCGATCGCAGTGCCAATCGACAAGTTACACATCGCTCCTTATTACAAGCAGCACGCACAATTATGAAATCACCAGTGGCAACCTGTATGCCAACGATTACTTTACGCGAAGCCTATGAAAAAATGCGTGCGCGAAAAATGAGCAGCATGGGCGTGGTTGATCAACAAAATAACCTATTGGGTTTGCTCACTTTAACGAATATTGCTGATGCCGCATTACTTCACGGCGCACAGCCTGCAACACCAATTGAAGTAGCTTATGAAAAACCACATATTGTTAAACCAGAAATGCCTCTGTGGCAAGTAGAAGAAATTCAACAAGACCAAAATACCAAATATGTCATTGTTGTTGAAAATAACAAACCCATTGGCATTATTTCACAAACTGACATTTTAAACACCTTTATTACCGAACAAGGTCTTTTAAATCATGTAATTACAGCTACAACTTTTACAGAATTAGCTGAGGAAAAACACCAAATTCTCACAATTGCCAGTGATGCTTGGGATAATAATCACTACACCAGTGTTGCTATCAAAATTATTAGCGAATTCCATCTATCCATCCAAAGACGTTGTATTGAATTGACTGAACAAGAAATGATAGCCGACGGATTAGGTAAAGCGCCCGCTAATTACACCTTTATTATTATGGGTTCTGGTAGTCGCAAAGAAATGCTGATCAATCCAGATCAGGATAATGGGATTATTATTGATGATACGCCAGCGATGCAAACTGATGAAGGAAAACAATGGTTTGCTGAATTTTGTCAACGAGTTAATACCCATTTAGACGAAATTGGTTATCCTAGTTGTAGTGGTGAAATTATGGCGAGTCATATTGCTTTTCGCAAAACACTTTCACAATGGCAACAACAAATCAGTCATGTGATTAATTTTCCTACTAAAAAAGCTGCACGTTGGGCAAATATTTTCTTAGATTTTGATACTTTATACGGTGATGAAGAACTTGCGATTCGCCTGCGCAAACATATTGAAACCGAACTAACTACTCATCAACAACTGTTACGTCTTATGGTTGAAGATGATGCCGAAGGACAACCACCGCTGGGTTGGTTTAATCGCTTAATTACAGAGCGTGACAAAGAAGGTAAAGCCAAAATTGATATTAAGCGCAATGGATTAAGAATTATTGCAGATATTACAAGAATTTACGCGCTAAAATATAATATTAATGATCGCAGCACAGTCGATCGATTAACCGCTTTAGTTCGCCAAGGTATTTTTACCGCTGATTTTATTCAATCAATTACCGTATCTTTTGAAGAATTGCTTGATTTACTATTAGATCATCAAATTCAACAACTTCGTAATAAATCAACAATCGACAAATTAATTATTCCAGCAAGTTTGCCGCCACTACATCATGAATCATTACGCATGGCAATGTTAGCAATTAAGCGGTTTCAAGAAAAATTACAAACTGAATTTGACACACTAATATTCTGATGATAATTCCCTCTATTCCTTTTACTTTTGCTAAACGACATGGAATTATTTTAACTTATAATAAAGAAAATCAAGCAATTATTTATTATCGTCCAAAAATTACCCAACTTGTGATTAGCGAAATACGACGTTATTTAGGAACACCAGTACAATTCAAAGCCATTTCACCACAAGAATTTGACAAACTATTAACCAGCCATTACGAATCACACCAATCAATGCAAATGATGGAAGGTTTGGGAGAAGAACTCGATTTATTTCAAGTCGCACAGCAATTATCTGAACCTGAAGACCTGTTAGAAAGTGATGATGATGCACCAATTATTCGCTTAATCAATGCCTTATTATCAGAAGCAATTAAAGAAAATGCCTCTGACATTCACGTTGAACCGTTTGAAAGTCGTTTAGTGGTACGCTTTCGGATTGATGGTGTATTACGAGAAGTATTGCAACCACGGCGTGTTTTAGCACCATTACTGGTTTCGCGAATCAAAGTCATGGCTAAACTAGATATTGCAGAAAAACGCCTACCGCAAGATGGACGAATTTCACTACGTATTGCAGGGCGCGCTGTAGATGTACGGGTTTCAACTATTCCGTGTGGACATGGCGAACGAGTCGTTTTACGCTTATTAGACAAACAAGCAGGAAAACTCGATTTAAAACAAATCGGTATGCCTGATATTGCACTACAACAATTACAAAAATTATTAGCAAAAACCCATGGTGTAATGTTAATCACAGGACCCACGGGTTCGGGAAAAACGACTAGCTTATACGCAATGTTGAGCTATCTTAATGATCATAGTCGCAATATTATGACTGTTGAAGACCCAATTGAATATTATTTGGATGGTATTGGGCAAACGCAAGTAAATAATAAAATTGGAATGACGTTTGCTAAAGGACTACGCGCTATTTTACGTCAAGACCCTGATGTTGTGATGGTGGGTGAAATTCGAGACGTAGAAACTGCACAAATTGCCGTACAAGCCAGTTTGACCGGTCACTTGGTATTATCAACTTTGCATACTAATACTGCGATTGGTGCAGTCACTCGACTTCGTGATATGGGGGTTGAACCTTTTTTACTGGCTTCTAGTTTAATCGGTATGATGTCGCAACGTTTAATTCGTTTATTATGTCCCAATTGTAAGCAACCAATTGATTCTAATGAAATTAACAATCAACATTTCAGCCCAATAGGTTGTGAACAATGCAATTTGATCGGTTATCGTGGCAGAACAGGCATTTATGAATTGATTACAATGGATAATACGTTACGTACCATGATTCATGATGGTGCAGGGCAACAAACTTTAGAACAGTATGCGCATCAAACCAGCGAAACCATTCAGCAAAATGGTATGAAGCACGTAACAGCCGGCAAAACTAGTTTAGAGGAATTATTGCGAGTAACACGAGAGTAAAATATATTTTTAATGTGAGTTTTATGTACTTTTTATCTTTAAAATCATTATATTATTTGTAAATGATTGGAAATTTCTGAGTAATGTTTAAAATTTATTCCCTAAAAGGCTATTTTACTTATAGCATAATGAAGTTGAGGAAAAATAAATGTTATCCAGTGTTTCAATACAGATCAGATAAATAAAGATTTATATGAACACGCAAAGCAAGACGCAATATTAGAACATCGTACTGCTGAAGGGCAAATTGAATATGGGCAGCCATTGATAATCCAGATTTGCCTATTGGTTTCATCATAGAGTCATTAGCTTCAATGCGTGAGCCGCGTGAAAATGCGTTGCCGTTTAAGCCAAGAAGCCGTAACAAATGATCTGGAATGTTAAACAAACTAGGCGATTTAGCTGCGTTGCGGGTGTTCAAATTTCATAGTAACGGGCAGTTATATTTACTTGACTATACGCTTTAGCCTTGTTAATTGCATTAAAAAAACATACAATTGCGTTAAAATATCCTGTAGCAAAATTAAGTTATTCGTGCGAAAAGGCGTTAGCTGAAAAAACATTGGCTGATCATGCGCTTGGTCAGACGAAATCGCTTTGATTCACCATTTTTCCCGTTTCCATCATCCTTATTTTTCAGGAAAAACAATATGACCCAATTACTTGAGAAAGCCTTTCAGGAAGCCTCTAAACTTTCTGATATACAGCAAAACATGATCGCACGATGGTTACTTGACGAATTATTAGCCGAAAAAAAATGGGAGTCCTTATTTGCGAACTCTGAAGATGTATTGGCAAATCTTGCAGATGAGGCTTTAAAAGAACATCGTGCAGGCAAAACAACACCGCTGGATTTGGATGCCCAGTGATTTCGCGTGCGACCGAAAAATTTTGGAAATTATATTTTGATTTGCCGACGGATATGCAGAAGCAAGCCAAAATTGCCTACTCTCAATTCAAAGATAATCCATATCACCCAAGTTTACAGTTTAAACGGATTCATTCTGTTAAACCAATTTATTCTGTGCGCATTAACATTGACTGTAGAACAGTTGGTATTGTTGATGGAATTGAAGTCGTATGGTTTTGGATTGGTTCTCACAGAGAATATGAGAAAATTTTACACAGATTATAATCTTTTTTTAAAAAAGCTAGAAAACCCTCTCGGAGTTGTCTGGAGCTTTATTCACTATGACAATTAATAAAATGTATAATTTGGACAGAATAGACTTATGCAACCACAGGAAAACAGCATGATTCTGCACGGTGAAGTCAATCAAAACGGCATGTTGCAAGCTTATTTACCACACTTGAAAGGTCAGCGGGTGGTGTTGTCTGTAGTGCTAGATACTCATCAGGATACAGGTTCAAATTGGGAAAATATAACAACTGCTTTACAACAAGTAGATCAATTGACAACCAACCAACAGCGTCATGTTGATGATATTTTGGTGGATTTACGCAGTTTTAGAGAAACTCAATAGATGACTTTTCTTTCGTAGCATCGGTTTGGATTGATCTCGCATCAAGTTGATCTATAGCAAATTGATGTGACTTATAAAACGCTTATTTGTCTGAATCAGAATTCACAGAATTTTTAAATTTACAAAGTTAAGGGGATTAAATTATTTTATGCAATTAACTTTAGAACTTCCTGAGAAATATGCTTTTTTACAATCGCCTGAAGAACTGGCTCAAACTTTAAAATTGAATACAGCGATTGATTTGTATCGTAATGGGCGTTTATCTGTCAGCGCAGCAATTGAGTTTGTGGGGCAAATGGAGCGTCATGAGTTTTTGAGCGAGTGTCGCAAACGGGGTAGAACCTCAAACTTATGAAAATACAGAGGAATTGAAAGCTGAAATTGATATGTTGAGTATTGTTTTAACATGATTATCGTTGCGGACGCTTCTCCGCTCGTCGCTTTAACTTTGTGCGACCGTTGATGCTAATTTTATCTTAATTTACGGAGCAGGAATAATGTCTTATATCGAATGTGTACCTTTAATAGAGCAACTGGATCATAGTGAAAAATTAAAATTAGCACAATGGCTAATTCAAACCATTGCCCAAGAGGAAGGTGTTTATGCAAATGAAACAGAATTTGTATTGAAAAACTCAGTTATCATGGCACAAATTGAATTTTCAAAGCAAACACATCAAAATCAACAAGGATATAAACCAAGTGCTGAGGAATTAAATGAAATCCTTAGTTTTTGAAGGCAAAACGTGGGAAATTTACGAATCATTGCGACAACAAAATAAAGAACAATATCAACAGCTTTGTAAAATTATAAAAGAAATGATGCGTAACGATCCACGTTTTGGAATTGGACAGCCAGAACCGTTAAAGCACGACTTAACTGATTATTGGTCGCGGCGTTTATCGAAAAAAGACCGTGTTATTTATCGTTTTGATGATGAAACAATTTATATTTTTGCTATTGGTGGACATTATGGTGATAAATAATAGGTTAGCAGATCAATCATCCCTCACTTTACCACAGGCTTTACAACTTGCGGTTAAGTTTTTGAATGAAAATAATTTGCAGCAGGCAGAAAGTTTGTGTCGGCAGATTTTGCAGGTCGCGCCTAATCAACCTGATGCTTTGCATTTGTTGGGAATTGTTGCTTATAAAGCAGGTTATTTAAATGATGCCATTGGATTAATTCAACAAGCTACTACAGTTAATCCTCAATTGTTAGATGCTTATTATAATCTTGCCAGTATTTATCGAGAATCTAAACAATATCAAGCCGCTATTAAATGCTATGAAAAAGGTTTTGCACAAGCTTTTCAATGGCAACTTGTTGATTTAAAAATACTTACAAAATATCTACATAACACTCCAGTTCAGAACTGGCAAGGTTATCGAGCGCATTTTATTCAATATGGATATTGTTTGTATCAAATAGGTGAGTTGCAAAAGTATGATTTATCAGAATTAGTAAAACAAGATTTATTGCTGCATAAACTATCAGAATCAGAAGCCAGATTTTTAGTATTTACTTTATTAGAATTATTGCAATTTAATAAATTAACGATAAGAGAATGGAATGTTCATGTATTTGAACAATTGGCATTGCCCAGCTTAAAACAAACCTTAAATGCAGATTATTATGAATTGGCTTTGTCGCTAGAAAACTATATTTATGATGCCTATGTCAAACAAAAAGAAACTGAGGAAAATTTCAGAACTTCTTTTAATCAATGGCTAGGAGAAATGTGTGCAGCGGGTAAGCGAGTACGGGCGACTTTGCCTGTTTTAGATAAAAATATATTTCAGAATACGCCACCAACCATTGCTTTTTTTATCCATAATGCGACATTGTTAGCGCATATTGAAGTAATGTTGAATATGTTAGAAGGTTTGACGCAATTAGATGAAAAGCCTTTTAAACCAATTATTTATGCTTTTTCTGGTTATCATGATGGCTTGGTTGCGCGCTGTCAAAAAATAGGTGTGCCGATTGTATTTTTTTCGCAATTGTGTGCTGATAAAGGCAGTTATGCTAAACTGTTATTTTTACGGGAAAGAGTGATTGCAGATAAGGTTACGGCTTTGGTTTGGATTAGTTTAGCGGTGATGATGCCTTTTGCTTTCAGTATGCGAGTTGCACCTGTGCAGATTTGGTGGGCGATGAAATATCATGGGTTAGAGCTTGAGGATGTGGATGGGTATGTGACGGGTTCAGCCAGTGGAGATTTTAAAACTATTGGCGGGCGGGTTTGGCGTACAGCGGGTTTAGGGCGTAACGATTGGTATGCTCCTGAGCTTGAAGCAGACGCAAAAATAATTCGTGAACAGTATTATAAAAAATTCGATATTATTTTAGGCTCTATGGGTAGAGAAGAAAAATTGAACAGCCCAGAATTTATTGAAACCGTAGCAAAAATTTTACAAAAATATCCAAAAGCCGCTTTTTTATGGACAGGTCGCCATCAGTTGCCTTCAATCCAAAATATTTTTGATAAATATCAAGTTTCAGAACAATGTTTTTTTATCGGTTGGGTTAATACGAGATTGTATGCACAGGTGTTGGATGTTTTTTTAGATTCTTTTCCTTTTCCGTGTGGGTTTACTGC
>DYNN01000062.1 GCA_020721045.1 Thiomargarita sp.
AAATGGGTGTGCATGTGTTGCTTAACGGTAACGTTTGGTAGCATAAATTTATCGGTTGTATTTGGTAGAATTGTGATTTTGAAGTACTGTTACTATAAAAAGCATTGGCAAATTGCTAAACAATGCGTAAGATTGAAGATTAGAATGTAGTAAAATAAATAACTTTTATGAATTGATAAAATTTCAGCATGATACTTTCGGTTTTATTTAGAATTAGAAAATTTCTATCAGCGCTAATTCAGTTTTAAATCTACCACACAACTTACTTAAGAGGAATTATTATGCCAAAAAATGCCTTTTACGCGCAATCAGGTGGAGTAACAGCAGTCATTAATGCTTCTGCTTGTGGCGTAATTGAAACTGCTCGTCAACATCCTGATAAAATTGGTAAAGTTTATGCAGGACGCAATGGAATTATCGGTGCCTTAACTGAAGATTTAATCGATACCAGTCAAGAATCTGATGCAGATATTGCCGCTTTACGTCACACGCCTTCAGGTGCTTTTGGCTCTTGTCGCTTTAAACTCAAAGGCTTAGAAGAAAGCAAAGTAGAATATGATCGTCTCATCGAAGTTTTTAAAGCCCATGACATTGGTTTCTTCTTCTACAATGGCGGCGGCGATTCTCAAGATACCTCCTACAAAGTCTCCCAATTAGCAGAAAAAATGGGCTATCCCATTACCTGCGTCGGCGTGCCTAAAACAGTTGATAATGATTTACCCATTACCGATAATTGCCCGGGATTTGGTTCTGTTGCCAAATATGTTGCTGTTTCTATTAAAGAAGCCAGCTTTGATGTTGCTTCTATGGCAAAAACCTCTACCAAAGTATTTGTCATGGAAGTGATGGGCAGACATGCAGGTTGGATTGCAGCCGCAGGTGCATTAGCCGCTGAAAAAGAAAGCGATGGACCACATGTGATTTTATTCCCTGAAATCGTATTTAACGAAGAAAAATTCCTTGCTAAAGTCAAGTATGCCGTTGAAAATTATGGATTTTGTTCTATTGTGGTTTCAGAAGGTGTGAGAAATGCGGACGGCAAATTTTTAGCCGAAACGGGTTTGCGTGATGCTTTTGGACATGCACAATTAGGTGGCGTTGCACCCGTTGTTGCTAATTTAATCAAAGAAAAATTGGGTTATAAATACCATTGGGCAGTGGCAGATTATTTACAACGCGCCGCCCGTCACATCTCTTCCAAATCTGATGTTGATCAAGCCTATGCATTGGGTAAAGCTGCCGTTGAACTGGCTATTGCCGGCAAAAATGCAGTGATGCCTACGGTTGTGCGTTTATCAAACAATCCTTACAAATGGGAAATTGGATCGGCGAATTTAGCAGATGTTGCCAACGTCGAAAAAATGATGCCAAAAGAGTATATCTCTGAAGACGGTTTTGGTATTACTGCTGCTTGTCGCGAGTATTTGCAACCATTGATTTTAGGTGAAGATTATCCACCTTATCAAAATGGTTTACCGCAATATGTACAGTTAAAAAACGTGGGTGTACCCAAAAAATTACAAACCACTTACACATTGAAGTAATCTTTTAAATTTATTCAAGGAGAATGATATAATGTCAACAGTTTTAATAGGGTTGATATTCGCGCTGACATGTGCTGTTGGGGCACTGATTTATGGCGCAATATCCATCAGTTGGATTTTAGGTAAACCGGCTGGTAACGATAAAATGCAGGAAATTTCTGCTGCAATTCAAGAAGGTGCAAAAGCCTATCTAAATCGCCAATATTTAACGATTGGTTTTGTGGGCGTGATCATTTGCGCGATTATGGCTTATTTTTTAGGTGCCTTAACTGCCATTGGTTTTGCTATTGGTGCAATCAGTTCCGCAGCCGCAGGTTATATCGGTATGAACATTTCTGTCCGTGCCAATGTACGTACTGCACAAGCCGCGAATGAAGGTTTAAACGCTGCTTTAGCTGTTGCTTTTAGAGGCGGTGCAATTACGGGTTTATTAGTTGTTGGTTTAGGTTTACTAGGCGTTGCTGGCTATTATGCATTTTTGCTATATATCAAACCAGAAGGTATTGTTATGGTTGATTTAGCACCTTTAGTTGGTTTGGGTTTTGGTGGTTCACTGATTTCGATCTTCGCTCGTTTAGGCGGCGGTATTTTCACCAAAGGTGCTGATGTCGGTGCTGATTTAGTCGGTAAAGTTGAAGCCGGTATTCCTGAAGACGATCCACGTAATCCTGCGGTTATTGCTGATAATGTCGGTGACAATGTCGGTGATTGCGCGGGGATGGCAGCAGATTTATTTGAAACTTATGCAGTGACCATTATTGCAACCATGTTAGTGGCAGGTTTAACTTTTGCCTCTATACCAGAAATGGCGAGTAACGCGATTTTATTACCTTTAGTACTCGGTGGAATTTCAATTATTGCATCGATTGCAGGCACTTTCTTTGTTTCTGCCAGAGAAGGCGGCAAAATCATGAATGCTTTATATCGTGGTTTAGCGGTTGCGGGTGTAATTGCGGCGATTGCTTTCTACCCCATCATTTGGTGGTTAATGGACGGTAATGGCAGCTACTCTGTCATGAATATTTATGGTACAGCCTTGATTGGTTTAGTTTTAACCGCAGCAATGGTTGTTATCACCGAATATTACACGGCGACTGAATATGGTCCCGTTAGAAATATTGCTAAAGCTTCAGAAACCGGTCATGCCACTAACGTAATTGCCGGTTTAGGTGTTTCAATGAAAGCCACCGCATTACCTGTATTAGCCGTTTGCGCCAGTATTTGGGGTGCTTACGAATTAGCTGGTTTATTTGGTATTGCAGTCGCTGCCACATCCATGTTATCCATGACCGGTATTATTGTTGCCTTAGACGCTTACGGTCCAATCACTGATAATGCGGGTGGTATCGCAGAAATGGCTGAATTAGACGATAAAGTACGTAATATCACCGATCCGTTAGATGCTGTGGGAAATACCACTAAAGCAGTCACTAAAGGTTATGCCATTGGTTCTGCCGGATTAGCTGCATTAGTATTATTTGCAGACTATACCCATAAATTACAAGAAGTGTCTTACACCAAAGCTTACGATGCCGCAATGGCTACGGGTAGTGTAGCCGGTGATGCGATGAAAGCAGCTCATGATTTAGCTGCACAAGCCATTCGATTTGATTTATCAGACCCTATGGTGATTATTGGATTATTCCTTGGTGGTATGATTCCCTACTTATTTGGTGCGATGGCAATGGAAGCGGTCGGTCGTGCAGCGGGTAGCGTTGTGCTTGAAGTGCGTCGTCAATTTAAAGAAATTCCTGGTATCATGGACAAAACGGCAAAACCTGATTATTCCAGAGCCGTTGATATGTTGACTAAATCAGCGATTTTAGAAATGATTATTCCTTCACTATTACCCGTATTAGTGCCAATTGTGGTCGGTATCGTTTTAGGTCCACAAGCTTTAGGCGGCTTATTGTTAGGTACGATTGTAACGGGCTTATTTGTCGCTATCTCGATGACTGCCGGCGGTGGAGCATGGGATAATGCCAAGAAATATATTGAAGATGGTCATCATGGTGGCAAAGGTTCAGATGCGCATAAAGCCGCTGTGACCGGTGACACCATTGGCGATCCTTACAAAGATACCGCAGGTCCTGCAATTAACCCATTAATCAAGATTATCAACATTGTTGCTTTATTGATTATTCCTTTATTGTAAGATTGTAAACGACTATGATTGATTTGATGAAAGAACTGCCTTTAATCACTTCAATCATAGACTAAATGAGCCATTACGAATGGAGAATTAACTGATTCTCCATTGGTAATTGTTAATTTACAAAGCGAGTAACTACATCTTGATTTAAGGACAAACTTAGACTATATTAGACTACATGTCAAAGATATATAACGCGTAAGGCGCAATCTTAATAAATCTATAACATGCAAATGTCACACAGTCATTAAGAATTGAAAGATACTCGATAACATTTATGGAACAAAAATACAAAATTATTTCGTTAGGACAATTAGCAGAAGGAACCCCTGTAGATAATGTCGTTACCAAATTATCGTCTACATTAAAAATAAATCGCAAGGAAGCGATTAGACTTGTATCCACTCGTTGTGTACTAAGAGAAGATTTATCGAAAGAAGATACAATAAAATATAAGGGATTCCTTGAAAAATTAGGTGTTTCCTTCAAAATCGAAAAAGAGCAGGAAATAATACCAAAAGCAACAGTCCCACAACCAGTTACTAGAAATGAGTTAAAGAATGATTTGTCATCATACTGTGTTCATTGTGGAAAAATTTTTCCTCAAATAACCCTTATTGAAATGGAAGGTAGGAATTACTGTAAAACTTGTGTTCCATTGCTATTTAAAAAATTAAAAGAACAAATGGAATCTTTAAAAAGAGAAAGTGTTCCTAGTAGTGCAGTTAACATTGTCGTTAATGCAAATGCAGACAAACAACATAGTGATACCCCCCTTCTTAAGGAAGAAATTATTTATGATAAATATCTGCCATTTTCGGTAGCCTATATTTCTTCAAAAAACAATATTATATTGACAATATTGTTCATACTGCTATCTTTAGGAAAACCAGCGTTATTATCACTATTTATATTTCCTATTGGATTATCATTACTCAGATCAAAAAATTATTATCTGAAAATAACTACTCAGAGGATCATCCTCACTACTGGATTACTATCAAGGAAATATGAAGAGATAGAGCATATTCGAGTAAAAGATATCTCATATACCCAAGGTATGTTTGAAAAATCATTAAATTACGGTAGTGTCACAATTCATTCAACAGATGTAACTAAACCCATTATCAACTTGTTGCTAGAATCACCAGGAGAGTGGACAGAAAAAATAAGAACATTGGTTAAAAATGAAAAGGTAAGAAATAAAGTAAGGTATGAGGAAAAACTTTAATGGGATAAAACCTAACAGGTTTTGAAAACCTGCTAACGCGTAATGTGCAATCTTAATAACGTGTAGAGGCATAAGTGCGACAAGAAGTCGCCTAAGTGAATGATTCATAATAAGAGCCTGTAGGGCGTATGAGCACAGCGTCATACGCCGCATGGAAATGGTGCATGATGCTATGGCTTATGCACCCTACCGCGCTTTTAATCACTTCAATCATAGACTAAATGAGCCATTACGAATGGAGAATTAACTGATTCCTATTCGTAATTGTTACTTTATAGGCTCAATGCCATTAAGTTAAGCGTTTCCCCCCTTTTTTAAAGGGGGCAGGGGGATTTAAGTAATTGAAATATAAAAAATCTCCCTCAATCCCCCTTTGGTAAAGGGGGAAGCAAAATTTCCTTAACTTAATGCTATTGACTTTATAGGCTAGTAACGATACCTTGATTTAAGGACAAACTTAGACTATATTAGACCACATGTCAAAGATATATAGTCCCGCAGAATTTGCCAAAAAAGTAGGTGTCACAACCAGAACACTGCGCCGCTGGGAAGCCGCAGGAAAATTGGTTGCCAAACGCCGTCCAAGTGGACATCGCTACTATGATGAATCGGATGTCCGTTCTTATCTGGGTCTGAACAGCAAAAATGGGCAAATAGTTGTATACTGTCGCGTTTCCAATGCCAATCAAAAAGCTGACCTTGCTTTACAAATCGCCGCAATGGAACAATTTTGTTTAGCACGCGGCGTTGCTGTTGACGAATGGATTAAGGAAATTGGCGGTGGAATGGACTTTAAACGTAAAGCCTTTTTGTCATTAATGTCGCGTATTCAGTTAGGCGAAATAAAAACGCTTATCATTGCCCATAAAGACCGTTTAGCGCGTTTTGGTTTTGATTACTTCCAGCAAATGGCAGAAAATAATGGTTGTGAAATTATCGTTGTTAATCAAGACAGTCTAAGTCCGCAGCAAGAAATGGTTGATGATTTAATGGCAATTGTACATGCTTTTTCCTGTCGTTTATACGGATTGAGAAAATGTCAAAAATTATTAAAAGCTGCGCTTACTAACCCAGACTAAGTCAATATAATGATAAATACTAAGCTTTAGAAAAGCAGCTTTGCTAGAATGGACTGAGGAGATTGCTTGAATAGCCAAATTTGTCCAAGTTTTTAGGAACAGAATGATGGGAGAAATATCACATATGCGTACAATTTGTTTATTAGGAGGCACTGGCTTCGTTGGTTGCCATTTGATTAACCACTTGCATCGTGCAGGTAATTGGCAAATCAAAATCATTACCCGTCGTACTGCGCAACATCGTGAATTGTTAGTATTACCCCGCGTGACTCTGGTAGCTGCTAATATTTACGATCAAACGGAGTTAAACGAGCAATTAGCTGGTGCCGATGTTGTGGTTAATTTGATTGGTATTTTAAATGAACGTGGTAGTGATGGAAGTGGTTTTGCTAAAGCACATGTGGCACTGACTGAGAAAATTATTGCCGCTTGTCAAACTAATAAAATCAAACGATTACTACATATGAGTGCATTGAATGCCAGTGCAACTGATGGTAAAAGTCACTATTTGCGTACCAAAGGTGAAGCCGAAGATTTGGTTCATGCGGCTGAAGGACTCAATGTCACCAGTTTTAGACCCTCTGTTATCTTTGGAGAAGGCGATTCTTTTTTCAAACGTTTTGCCAAATTGTTAGTTGTACCTTCCTACATGTTTATGTTACCCAGTGGACACGCGCGTTTCGCACCAGTTTGGGTTAATGATGTTGCAAGTGCTATGTTACAAACAATTGATAATTCTGATTATTATGGGCAAAGATACAATTTATGTGGACCAAAGAGTTACACCTTGCAAGAATTAGTTGAATATACTGCTAAACTCATGGGACGTAAACGTTGGGTAATTCCATTGGGTAATAAACCTTCTTATTTTGCTGCCCGTTTGATGGAGTTTATTCCAACTAAGCCATATTCGGTAGATAATTACAATTCTTCTCAAATTGACAGTGTTTGTAATCAAGAAAATCCTAATCATTTCGAGCAATTAGGTATTATGCCTCATTCCATTGAAGCCATTATGCCGCGCTATTTTACCGCAGTAAATTTAAGAGAATATTACTCACTTTTTAGACATAAAGCGCGCCGTAGTTAATCATTGTAACCACACTCAATTGATGACTGAAAGTAAATAACTTGAGTTGCAACACTTCAGACAGAATCACGATAATGAGAAATTTCTACAAATAAGCATTAAATTGAGAGATGATAGCCATGTATAAGTCTTATTTTCAAAAGATTATATGTAAATTGTCATTAGGCTGCGTATTTTTTTATTCTTCTACATCTACAGCCGAATCGGTGACAAATAATGATATTGAAGCCATACGCGCATTATTAAAATTAGATTTAGCCGATTTGTTAGATGTAGAAGTGACTTCTGTGTCTAAAAAATCGCAAAAATTATCAAAATCAGCTGCTGCCGTTTTTGTGATTACACAAGAAGATATACGTCGTTCTGGCGTCACTACTATTCCAGAAGCTTTAAAAATGGTGCCGGGTGTACAAGTAGCGCGCATTAATGCTTATGCCTATGCGATTTCAATACGTGGTTTTAATAGTTCCTTTGCCAATAAATTGTTGGTATTGATTGATGGTAGAAGTGTTTATACGCCAGAGTTTTCTGGTGTATATTGGGATAGTGTCGATATGCCAATGGATGATATTGAGCGCATTGAAGTAATACGCGGGACAGGCGGTACTTTGTGGGGTGCGAATGCGGTCAATGGCGTGATTAATATTTTAACTAAACATACAAAAGACAGCAAAGGTTTACGGATTTCAGCGGGTGCAGGTACTGAGCAAAAATATAATGTGGAGTTACAGCAAGGTGATGTTTTATCAGCTGATCATCATATCAACTATCGCATTTCTGCTAAATTGAGTAAGCATGATGATTTTCCACCACAAGGAGAAGAATTATCTGTTGAAAATGGTTGGGAAAAAAGAGAGTTAGGCTTTCGATTAGATGGTTCGCCTAATGCTGATACCAATTGGACATTGATAGGTAATTATCAAGACTTACGGTTAGGTAGTGATCAGTGGGATATTTACGTTGCGCAAGTGCATGTTGACAGTGTAAATCTATTATCTCGTTGGGAAAAGAGTTTTTCTAAAGATTCTAAGCTAACAGCACAGCTTTATTATGACGACAATCAACGCGAAGATTTATCCCTATTCACCATGAATAATCAAACTACTGACTTTGAATTGAGACATGAATGGAATATCAGTGAAAAGCATAATTTGTTATGGGGCATTGGTTATCGTCATATCAAAGCAGATACGCCTTTTACCACTTACTATGAGTTTAAAAAACTGGATAGCAACTTATACAATATCTTTGTGCAAGACGATGTTCATTTAGTACCTGATGAATGGACATTAACATTAGGTACAAAATTAGAACACCACTATTACACCGGATTAGAACTACAACCCAGTGCCCGTTTGTTATGGACACCTAATGAAGAAAATAGTCTATGGGCATCGATTTCACGTGCCGTACGTACACCTTCTCGTCTTGAAGAGAATAGTAAAACTGAAAGACCTTCAATACCTGGTGAATATCATCCTGATACATCAGAACCATTCACAACACTCTATTCGGGTAATGAAGATTTACAAGCAGAAAGTGTGATTGCGTATGAAATTGGGGCGCGTCATCAATTATCTCACGTTTTTTCTATTGATGTTGCCAGCTTTATCAATCGATATAACGATCTTGTTTTAATGACAACAGATTATTCTCATGATTCTGAAATAGGCTATATTCAATCATCTGAACACAGAAACGGAATGCGGGCAAATGCTTATGGAATAGAGATCGCGTTAAATTGGATGATGAGTGATTATTGGCAGTTATTAGGCGCTTATACGTGGACTAAAATAGACGCAGAAACCTTGCTAAATAATGTTGTTGATGATCGTTATAGTATTGCCGCCGAGACGCGTATCCCACGACACCAATTTTCTTTACGTTCAAATTTCAATTTAACGGAACAATTAGAATTGGATTTCTGGTTATATCATGTCAGTCAATTACCAACACGCGATCAAGTGAAGAATTTTTATCTACCTGATTATACTACTTTAAACGCAAGATTAGCATGGCATCCTACTAAAAATATAGAATTAAGTTTAACAGGTCAAAATTTACTAGATAAACAACATTCAGAATTTGCGAGTGAACCATTAGTATTATACTTTCGTGAAGATGTGCAACGTAATATTTACGGACAAATCCGTTGGAATTTTTAAAGTGTTATAAGACTTATGCATTATTTGCGCATTTGTCTCATTAATAACGGATTTAATTTTACTCCGACCCCGTTTATCTAATTAGAATATTTACGTTGAACTCACGTCAATTAACTCATTATTAGGAATCATCAATTGATTCATAGCGCTGAGGTTACCATGTTGTTGTATCGAAATAAATGCGCGTAACCATGCACCGTGGGCAAAACAAAGCACTTTTTGATAATCTTGATATTTTTCAATAAATTGCTGTATACGTTGTTGTAATTGAGCCATACTTTCACCTAATATCAAATCACGTGGGTCTTCCTGCCATTGTTTGCCTAATTCTTTGATAAGTAATTCTTTTTTCTTACCTTCAAAACGCCCAAAATTTAATTCGTTCAATAAAGGTTCTGTCACTATTTGATTAAGATTAATTTGATAATGTTGTGCAGATTGTTGAGTTCGCTTTAATGTGCTAGTAAGAATTAAGTCAAATGAACCGTATTGCTTCAATTTATGTTGATTCGCTGCAATTTTACGCTGCTGTTCTGCATTTAAAGGTAAAATGTCTGTATCTTGCTGTCCTTGCAATAATTCTTTTTGATTCCAAGCTGTGGGTAAATGACGAATGAAAATAAATTGCATACTAAAGACCGTATTATCGTTTTAAATTGATTCCGTGAGTTATCTATTATTCAAAATCTACTGATTAGAAGTAGAAAAATCCCTATCCCTAAAGAATAATCTAAATTTTACAATAAATAACTTTCAATATTAAAAATATTATACAATGCACAAATTCATTAATTAGACTATTTCGTGATTATTATAAAAAAACATAAAAAGCTACATTTGTTATAAAACAATTACTTTAGACTAAATATTGAGAGCAAAACGATAAACTAAAAAGAAAATACTTGCTGTATACGGCTTGTTTTTGTAAAATTAGAGTTTAGCAGAAGTTGTGGGGCCGTTAGCTCAGTTGGTAGAGCAGCTGACTCTTAATCAGCGGGTCGTAGGTTCGAAACCTACACGGCCCACCAAAATTTAATTGCTTAACAGTTCTAGTTATGGCTGTTTTTCTACTTTAAGACTATAATAACTGCACTGCTATCAACTATTTCATTTCTTATTTTCCTATAGCGAAAGTGGCGAAACTGGTAGACGCGCTGGATTTAGGTTCCAGTAGGGTAACCTGTGAGAGTTCGAGTCTCTCCTTTCGCACCATAAATATGCACAAGTATTGATTCAAGAGGTCAAGACATGCAAGTGTCAGTAGAAACAAAAAGCACAACCCAACGGTTAGTGAAGATTGCTGTACCCAAAGAACGTATCGAACCCGAAATCCAAAACCGCCTCAAAAATTTAGCCCGTACTTCAAAAGTAAATGGTTTTCGTCCTGGTAAAGTACCGTTGCGTGTCATTGAACAAAAATTCGGTCACCAAGTTCGTCAGGAAGCTATCGGTATTTTAATCAGAACAACTTATGAAGAAGCCATTCAACAACAAAATCTTAAACCATTGAGTGAGCCTGTTTTTGACTTAGAAAGTGATTTAGAACAACTCGATAGTGGCTTTACTTTTACGGCAACTTTTGATATTTATCCAGAACTGACTGATTTGGATATGGATAATTTGGTTATTAACAAGCCCATTGCTCAAATTACGGATGCTGACGTTGATGAAATGATTCAGAAAATTCGTATGCAACAAGTGACTTGGTCTGAAGTCGAACGTGCTGCCATTAATGAAGATAGAGTCATGATTGATTTTGTTGCTACAGCAAATGGCGAAAGCTTTAAAGGTAACGAAGCCAAACAAATACCCATTGTATTAGGTACACCTTCCGTTTTTGGATCAGAATTAGATCAACACCTATTGGGTAAAACTGCCAATCAGGATGTAGAAATCGATTTTACTTTACCAGCCGATTATCATGTTTCAGCATTAGCCGGAAAACAATTGAAATTGGCAACACACATTAGTTCAGTCGCTGAGCCTATTTTACCTGAAGTGAATGACAGCTTTGCCGTTACTTTGTTAGGTACGAATGATGCCACGGTGGAGAGACTACGCCACGATATTCGCGCTAACATGGAAACTCAACTCAAATATGCGATTCAATTTAAGTTGAAACAACAAGCATTACAACTGGTTTTAGAAAAAAATAATATTGAAGCACCACAATCTTTGATTCAAGTAGAAGCTAAGCGTTTGTTGGAAATAACACGTAAAAATCAGTTAGATCAAAGGGGTTATGCAAATCCCAACATGACGGAAGAACAATTTTTAGATCGTGCGAAAGAAGGGATTAGAATCGGGATTGTTGTCAATAAGTTAGCAGAAATTTCTCAAATTCAAATTGACAGCGAGCGCGTGCGAGAAATGATTGAAAATGTGGCGGCAACTTATGAGAATCCAGCAGAAGTGAAACAATGGTACTATAATGATCCCAAGCATTTGCGCGAAATTGAAGTTGCTGTATTAGAGGAACAAGTCACTGAATATTTATTAAATAAAGCAGAAGTGATTGAAAAACAAATGACTTTCAATGAAGTGATGTCATCACAAGTTGAATACCAATCACAGGCTGTCGCATAAATGAAAAGTGAGATTTTTTCTGATATAACTGGACCACAAGCAGCCGGTGATTTGGTGCCTATGGTTGTAGAACAATCTTCGCGTGGTGAACGTGCCTATGATATTTATTCCAGATTACTAAAGGAACGTTTGATTTTTTTAGTGGGTCAAGTGGAAGATTATATGGCGAGCCTTATTGTGGCACAACTATTGTTCTTAGAATCTGAAAATCCTGAAAAAGATATTTATCTGTATATTAACTCTCCGGGTGGTTCAGTAAGTGCGGGAATGGCGATTTACGACACGATGCAATTTATTAAACCAGATGTCAGTACGTTATGTATCGGTCAAGCTGCCAGTATGGGCGCGGTACTATTAACGGGGGGCGCAGCTGGTAAACGTCATTGCTTACCTCATTCTCGTGTGATGATTCATCAACCTTTAGGCGGTTTCCAAGGACAAGCAAGTGATTTTGATATTCATGCACGTGAAATTTTGCGAGTGCGTGAACGTTTGAATCATATTTTAGCCCAACATACCGGACAACCAATGGAAATTATTGCAAGAGATACAGAAAGAGATAATTTCATGACGGCTGACGAAGCCCAACAATATGGATTGGTGGATGCCGTTTTCTCGACTCGTCAAGCTCTTTTAGAAGCAGCAAAATAGTTGTGCTAAGGGCATGAGACAGTTATAAAATCCATTAGAACAAGGATTGAAATTAGATGAGCGATAATAGAAAAAATAGAACGGGCAATGATGAGCGATTACTATATTGTTCTTTTTGTGGCAAAAATCAGCATGAAGTACGCAAATTAATCGCCGGACCTTCGGTTTTTATTTGCGATGAATGTGTTGATCTTTGTAATGATATTATTCGTGAAGAAGTCAGAGAAACAGTCACTGCCAATAGCCGACGTAGTTTGCCAACGCCACATGAGATTAAAAAACATCTTGATGATTATGTGATAGGGCAGGAATACGCAAAGAAAATTCTTTCTGTTGCCGTTTATAATCACTATAAGCGGTTAGAAAATAATGCCAGTAAAACTGAAATTGAGATTGCTAAAAGTAACGTGCTTCTTATTGGTCCAACGGGGTGTGGTAAAACGTTATTAGCCCAAACTTTGGCGCAATTACTCAATGTGCCTTTTACCATTGCCGATGCAACGACGCTGACAGAAGCGGGTTATGTTGGTGAAGATGTTGAAAATATTATACAAAAATTATTGCAAAAATGTGATTATGATGTCGAAAAAGCTCAAATGGGCATTATTTATATTGATGAAATCGACAAAATTTCACGCAAGGCTGATAATCCTTCAATTACTAGAGATGTTTCCGGCGAAGGCGTGCAACAGGCGTTATTGAAATTAATTGAAGGAACTGTTGCTTCAGTGCCTCCACAAGGTGGTCGCAAACATCCACAACAAGAATTTTTACAAGTAGATACCACTCATATGCTGTTTATTTGTGGGGGGGCATTTGATGGCTTGGAAAAAGTCATTCGTGCCCGTTCAGAAAAAGGTGGCATCGGTTTTTCTGCAGAAGTAAAAGCTAAAGAAGATGGTCATAGCAGAAGCAAAGTGTTGCAAGGTGTTGAACCAGAAGATTTGATCAAATACGGTCTAATCCCAGAATTTATTGGTCGATTACCCATAACAGCCGTGTTGGAAGAATTGGATGAACAACAGTTAGTCCAGATTTTAACTGAACCTAAGAATGCATTGACTAAACAATATATGCAGTTATTTAGTATGGAAGGCGCTGAACTGGAAGTTTACCCAGAAGCGTTGGAAACAATTGCGCGCAAAGCAATGGAAAGAAAAACGGGTGCGCGTGGATTGCGTTCTATTATCGAATATATTTTACTAGATACAATGTATGATTTGCCTTCAATGGAAGGGGTTGCGAAAGTCACTGTCGATAAGAATGTGATTGAAGGTAAATCAGCCCCTTTGATTATGTATAAAAATTTTGAAAAAAAACGAGTTGCTTCTGACTAACTTAATACCCATATAATGATCAGTATTCATTCAAGATAAGGGAAATCAGTCCGTCATGGTTTGATTTCCTTTTATCTTCATGTAAGTTAAAACATTTCTCATTTTACAACCCTACAAGATAATAAATTAAATACCAGTTATTTGTTATTAGACATATTCATTAAACCTACTAAGCGTTATTCAAAAGGCTTTCAAGATACCAAGCAAGCCAAGCGGGGTTGTTGCTTTCTTTATAGACACTCAGCGTGCTTGTAAAATGAAGCTGCGCTAATGGTCTACCAAATTTAAATTTGACATAAGGAATTTCCAATGACACATGATGATAACACTCCTGAAGTCATTGAAGGACAAAGCGTTGTTTTGCCAGTATTACCTTTAAGGGATGTCGTTGTTTATCCTCATATGGTCATACCCTTATTTGTAGGACGAGAAAAGTCAGTCCATGCGCTAGAAAAGGCAATGACAGAAGATAAACAAATTTTGCTAGTTGCCCAAAAAAATGCAGCTGAAGATGATCCTAAAATTCAAGATATTCATCGTATTGGCACTATTTCTAGTATTTTACAATTGTTGAAATTACCCGACGGAACAATTAAAGTACTGGTTGAAGGTGGAGAACGCGCGCATATTATCGAATTTATTGAAGCAGAGAATTTTTTTACGGCTAAAACGATTGCGCTATCTTCAGAAAGTTCTGATGAACGAGAAATTGAAGTTTTATCACGTTCTATCACTTCACGTTTTGATCAGTATATCAAGCTAAACAAGAAGGTTCCCCCTGAAATTCTCAGTTCTTTAGCCACCATTGAAGAACCCAGTCGTTTGGCAGATACAATTGCTGCACACATGGCAATCAAAATTGAAGAAAAGCAGAAAGTCTTAGAAATCATCAATATCGGTAATCGCTTAGAGTATTTGTATACCTTGATTGAAACTGAGATTGATTTACTGCAAGTTGAGAAGCGGATTCGTAAGCGCGTTAAAGGTCAAATGGAAAAAAGTCAGCGCGAATATTATTTGAATGAGCAGATGAAAGCTATTCAAAAAGAATTGGGCGAAATGGAAGATATGCCTAATGAAATCGAAGACTTGACTAATAAAATTGAAACCGCGGGTATGCCTAAAGAAGCCAAGACAAAGGCAACGAGTGAATTGAATAAACTCAAAATGATGTCGCCCATGTCTGCTGAAGCCACAGTCGTACGTAATTATATTGATGTCATGGTGGCTTTGCCTTGGAAAAAACGTACTAAAATCAGTCGTGATATTGCTAATGCTGAAGCCATTTTAGAAGCTGATCACTATGGTTTAGAAAAAGTAAAAGAACGTATCTTAGAATATTTAGCGGTGCAACAACGGGTTAAAAAACTCAAAGGACCTGTGTTATGCCTAGTCGGTCCACCGGGTGTGGGAAAAACTTCGTTAGGTCAATCAATTGCGCGCGCAACTAACCGTAAATTTGTGCGTATGTCTTTGGGTGGTGTACGTGATGAAGCTGAAATTCGTGGACATCGTCGCACTTATATTGGTTCTATGCCCGGTAAGATTGTACAAAATTTATCTAAAATTGGTACCCGTAATCCTCTGTTTTTGTTAGATGAAGTGGATAAAATGGCGATGGATTTTCGTGGCGATCCTTCATCCGCATTATTAGAAGTGCTTGATCCAGAACAAAATCATACTTTCAATGATCATTACTTGGAAGTCGATTATGATCTGTCTGAAGTAATGTTTGTTGCAACGGCTAACACTTTGAATATTCCACCCCCTTTACTTGATCGAATGGAAGTGATTCGGTTGTCAGGTTATACCGAAAACGAAAAACTGAATATTGCCATGCGTTATTTGGTGCCTAAGCAAATTCAAAATAATGGATTAAAAGATAGAGAAATCATTATTGAAGAAAGTGCAATTTTGAGTATGATCCAGTATTATACGCGAGAAGCGGGAGTACGTAACCTTGAAAGGGAGATTGCCAAGATTTGTCGCAAAGTTGTTAAAGAAATTTTGCTCCATACAACAAAATTCGAGCGTATTGTTGTTATATCAGAGAACATCAATAAATATTTGGGTGTACAGCGTTTTCGCTACGGATTAGCTGAAGAGCAAGATCGTATTGGACAAGTAACAGGTTTAGCATGGACTGAAGTAGGTGGAGACCTATTGACCATTGAGGCAGCGATGATGCCAGGTAAAGGAAAGTTGTCCTACACCGGTCAATTAGGTGATATTATGCAAGAATCTATTCAAGCAGCGATGAGTGTTGTACGTGGACGTGCAGATGCTTTAGGAATTGAGAAGGATTTTTATCAAAAGTATGATCTACATATTCATGTACCAGAAGGAGCTACACCAAAAGATGGACCGAGTGCAGGTGCAGGCATGTGTACCGCTATTGTTTCAGCGCTGACTGGAATTCCTGTACGCGCAGATGTTGCCATGACTGGAGAGATTACATTACGTGGGGAAATTTTGCCTATTGGTGGGCTTAAGGAAAAATTGTTAGCAGCTTTACGTGGTGGCATACGCACCGTGTTAATTCCTGTCGAAAATCAACGAGATTTGCAGGAAATACCTGATAACATCAAGGAAAATCTGACCATTCGTCCGGTACGTTGGATAGATGAAGCTTTGGCTCTCGCATTGCAACATATGCCAACGCCTAATGAAAAAGAAGAACCTACCGTTATTGAAGAAACTGTGCCGGGACAAAAAAATCAAACGGTACAAACCCACTGATCTGGTATAATTAGGTTGCTAATGCTTGATTTGTGCGGTTTACACAGTGGCATATGTTGTGCATACATTTAGGTAGGACATTACATTTGTATATCTTTATTTTATATATTGTTTTAAACCACGTAAAAACGGGGGAATAATGAATAAATCAGAACTAGTACACTCTGTAGCAGAAAAAATTGATATTCCAAAAGCAACTGCGGCAAAAGCCGTTGATGCAATTATTGACAGCATCAAAGAATCTTTAACCGAAGGAGACCCCGTCACATTGATTGGTTTTGGTACCTTCAGTGTACGTGATCGCGCAGCGCGCACTGGTCGTAATCCAAAGACTGGTGATCCTATTGAAATCAAAGAAGCTAAAGTACCTATTTTCAAACCGGGCAAAGCATTAAAAGAAGCCGTAGATAGCTAATCTAGCTCACAGTAAAAAAAAACCTTGAGCGTGCTTGCCAAATAGATTAAAACTGATGTATACTTACACGCTTCAATTGGATTGGGTGTTTAGCTCAGTTGGGAGAGCGTCGCCCTTACAAGGCGAATGTCGGGGGTTCAAGTCCCTCAACACCCATAAAAATAAATTTGGTAGTCGTGAGTAGATTCAGATATAATATAGGTGTATCTTCTACGTTGAATACTGAAGTGATAAGAATACATTAGGTGATTGCTCTTGCGATCACTTGTTAAAAGTGAAGTTTAATTAAAAAATAGAGTTCAAGGAGCGGTAGTTCAGTTGGTTAGAATACTGGCCTGTCACGCCGGGGGTCGCGGGTTCGAGTCCCGTCCGCTCCGCCAAATATTAAATAAAAGGTGCATCTTTAACAAATGCACCTTTTTTTTTGCGTGATAACACTTTAGAATTCATGGTGACACACAATAAATAATGGGTAAAAGTCATGTTACAAAGTATTCGTGAACGCGCCCAAGGCTTTTTGGCTTGGGTTATTGTTATATTGATTAGTATTCCGTTTGCATTATGGGGAATACATGAGTATCTGCAACCTAATACGAAAGTTGTTATTGCTGAGATAAATAGTACGGAATTATTGTATAGCGAATTTCAAGAGACCGTACAACGCTATCGTCGTCAGTTACAGGCGATGATGCAGCAACGTATGGATTTAACCGCGATGGAACCACAAATTCGCAAAACTGCATTGGAAGGTATGGTTCAACAAGAAGTTTTGGTACAAACAGCCATACATGCCGGATTGCGTATTGGTGATGGATTGTTGGCAAAATGGATTCATGAAACTTTTAAACAGCAAAGTGGTGAATTTAATCAAGATCGTTACGTAGATACATTAAAAATGCAAGGTTTGACGCCTGAACATTTTGAAATGCAGACACGCCGTGAGTTATTAGTTAATCAGTTGAAACAAGGTATTGTGTTATCGTCCTTATTAACTGAATATGATACCCAAACTCAAGCACGGCTTGAAAAACAACAACGTTTAGTGACGTATCTTACTATTCCAGCCAATCGTTTCGCTGATACGGTGACCGTCAGTGATGATGAAATCCAAACCTATTTCACGCAACATGCTGATCAATATATGACTGAAGAAAAAGTCAGCGTTGATTATGTTGAGCTTTCCAATGATGCTATTGCTAAAGCAATCAAAGTAGATGATGCGGCAGCACAACAACATTATGAAGCACATAAATCTTCTTTTTCCACACCTATAGAATGGCAAGCGCAGCATATCTTAGTGGCTGTCAAACCTGATGCAACGCCTGAGGAAGTGGCAACGGCTGAACAAAAAGCGAAAAATTTACTTGGGCGCATTCAAGCCGGTGAAGCTTTTGATGTTTTAGCCAAAGAACATTCTGATGATGATGGCAGTGCCGATAAAGGCGGTGATTTGGGTACTTTTGGTGAAAATACCATGGTAAAACCGTTTGAAGATGCGCTGAAACAACTCAAAGTAGGACAAGTGAGTGAACCTGTTCGATCAGATTTTGGTTTTCATATCATTAAATTAACAGCCGAAGTACCACCGGTGATTAAGCCTTTTGAGCAAGTGAAAGACGAATTAATCAAAACTTTGCAAGCCGAACAAGCTGATGCTGAATTTTATGCACAATTGGATCAATTCAGTAATTTGGGCTTTGAACATCCAGATAGTTTAGCACCTTTAGCTGATAGTCTTTCTTTAGAAATCAAGAGTACAGAATTATTTACCCGTCAAGGTGACAACACTAACCCAGAAGCTATTACAGCTAATCCTAAAATGATTGAGGCTGCTTTTAGTGATACAATACTCAAGGAAAATTTAAACAGCGATCCGATTGATTTGGGTGAGCAAAAAGTGATTGTTATCCGTTTGAAAGAACATCAACCCGCACAACCGCAACCATTAGAAACTATTAAAGAAGGTATTCAAGCCACACTTAAGGCGGATAAAACCAAAGCTGCGATTAAGCAACTGGGCGATGAACTATTGGCTGAATTTAAAAAAGGTGGCGATGTCGATGCTATTGCTCAACAACATAAGTTAAATTGGGTACCTGCACGTTGGATCAATCGTCAAGATACAACACTAGGGCAACCGTCAATCGTACGTGAAGCCTTTAAATTAGGGCGTTCTGATCAAAATCATGCACTGTACCAAGGAATTGAATTGGGTAATGGAGACTATGCCATATTTGCAGTTTTAGAGCTAAAAGACGGTGTTGCAGAACCAGAAACACCTCACCTAGACCCTAAACAACCCTCTCCTATTGAACAGGCTAAAAAACGTCAACAGATGGCTTTTGGTGAAACTGATTTTAACCAATTTTCAGCAGAATTAAAAAATGAAGCGAAAATTGTGATTCACCAAGAAAAGTTAGAACCTGAAGCAACTAATTAATTTTGTTCTTAATATGAGTGGAGATACTTGATTATCTCTACTCATGTCTTATCATCATTTTCGATAATTCTTGATTTTTTTGTGATAACGCATGCCGTGCCCCAATAGCATTAAGTTAAGGAAATTTTTCCTCCCCCTTTACCAAAGGGGGATTGAGGGGGATTTTTTATATTTCAATTACTTAA
>DYNN01000225.1 GCA_020721045.1 Thiomargarita sp.
AAACTAGACCCCATGGGCTTAATTAAAAACCAGAGGGTGCAAAACACTATTTGCGCCTGTCACATAACGCGATAAGCGGATAACACGACTAAAAGCACACGTCCAGTGAAAAACTTTTCCTTGCGCTTTGTAGCGTTTAGCAGGTGAAAGGCCCGTGAGACAGCCACTTACAGATGGCTAAAAACATCGGTCAAGCGCTATAAGCACCAAATATGGTAAGATGGGGTATATTGGAACGTCGGGTAAATTGGAACAGCTCGTTTTCTCGGAGATTTGTATACTTAGAATTTTGATTTTTTTTGCACACGTTCATCTCTTTAAGGGAAACTTATTTTACAAAAACCATGTATATCCGTGGTGACCAGCGCTGACGGTTAGGTGAGGAAATTTTATTGCTATTTATTATAACATTTCATAGTGTGGAAAAATGATCTAGGAAACGTGTTTTAACTGATTAAGCTTTGAATTTTTGTGTGTGATACCCATAACCTTTCTGCAAACAAATGCAATTAAGAAAATACGATTCCGACTATTAGATTTGTGATGATAATATATTATTGATAACCACTATGTTTCGTTAATATTGGAACAGTTTTGGGTGGCTAAATTGGAACACATCAGTACAATTTAGGTAAGAATGAACAGGGAGCTATTGATGTGGTTTGCTTAGCTCAACTGGTAGAGCTTCAGACTGGTGATCGGGAGGTGCCGTGTTCGATCCCCATTAGATCATTGGGGTTTTTTTCTCGTTTTTTTTCCCCCTTCTTCTGTTCTCCTTTTGTTTTGTTGATTTATTAATGTATGTATTGATGTATGTATTTATTTATGTGTTTATTATTTGGGAAAGAATTAATTCATTCCCCGGTAGCATGACCATAAAAAGTCATTATGGGTTTTTCTTTTCTCATTTTGCTTTCTTTATTTCTGAAAAAAAAAAAATAATAATAATAATTTAAAGGTCTAACGCTCTACCAACTGAGCCATCACGGACCACATTAACCAAATTGTGTTTCATTCTAAACTACCTTGTGTTCTGATTAAGCCTACAGAGCTTCGTTCCAATTATTTCTTTATTTCTTAATTTCCTTCTTTCCTTCTTTATTTCTTTCATTCTTTCTTTGCTGGTTTACATGTGGGCGGGTAGGTCCAGCTGGTTGAGCGTCTGACACGACATGACACGACAATTTCCAAGCACACAAATGTAACCAAATGAAGCTTAACAATAATATCAGACAATGATTAATTACATGATTGTTTTAAAAGAGTACAGGTTCTAAAATGTCTTATGTGCCAACAATTATACAACTAATTCAATAATGACATAAATTAATAACGCACTTTTTGTGTATAAATACGACTCAGAGCGAGGTCACAAATTCACTACAGGGAAAGAATGAAAGAAAACAGAAATAATGACGAAAAACAAAACCCCAAGAAACACAAATACCACTC
>DYNN01000143.1 GCA_020721045.1 Thiomargarita sp.
AATCCCCCCTGCCCCCTTTAAAAAAAGGGGGGAAACGCTTAACTTAATGGCATTGAGGTTAGGAAAGGATTGCCGACCTACAATGATTTATCAACAGAAAGTGAATTATCAAATACATACATTTAAATATACTTTTTTGAGGCAGGTAAAGATGGCAGATCGTCGTTTACAAGTGTTCCATACTGTTGCACGTTTACTCAGTTTTACTAAAGCAGCCGATGTTTTACATATGACTCAACCTGCTGTCACATTTCAAGTGCGTCAACTTGAGGAATATTTTAATACTCGTTTGTTTGATCGGACCCATAATCGTATTACACTCACAGAAATTGGCAAGCGCGTCTATGAACATGCTGAAAAAATCTTTGAATTATATGCAGATATGGAAAATACAGTTAAAGAAATGACCGGTGATGTGAGCGGTGTTTTGTTAATCGGTGCCAGCACGACGATTGCAGAATACATGTTACCTGCTTTATTAGGTGATTTTAAACATAAATATCCAGATGTTAGCATCCGTTTACGCGTCTCTAATACCGAAGGCATTGTGTCTATGGTTGAACATAATGCGATTGATTTAGGCGTAGTTGAAGCACCAGTGAGTAATAAAAATTTAGCGGTTGAATTGTGTAGTACCGATCAACTCGTTGCGATTGTACCTCCTAAACATCCTCTTGCAGAATACAAACGTATTTCTATCGAAGAATTGCTCAAATATCCCTTTATTTCACGTGAAGAAGGATCGGGTACGCGCGAAGTGATCAATGAACATTTTAGTCACTTAGGTTTAACCTCTTATGTTAATATTATCATGGAATTGGGAAGTTCCGAAGCTATCAAGGGCGCAGTTGCTTCGGGTATGGGCGTATCTATTTTATCTCGTGCCACGATTCAAAAAGATTTACAACTAAATACTTTGAAAGAAATTCGCCTAGACCCCATTTTAGAGCGTCCTTTTTCCTTCGTTCATCAAAAACAAAAATTTCGTTTACGCGCAATGGAAGAATTACTTAGCTTTGCTCGACAATATTGTCAATCTCATCGATAAGATAATTTTTTACACAGGACTAAAAATGACTACTTCGGGTGAAAAACGCTTATGCCATATCATTGGGCAATTGTCCGTAACTGACCAGCAAACACTACTAGCTTTTGCAGAATTTCTACACGCACGCACAAAACCCATTGAACCCGTTGAACCACAAATTATTCCACGTCCACCCAAAGAATCTGTTATTGCTGCGATCAAACGCTTATCACACAGTTATCCCATGTTAGATAAGGCGAAAATGCTTGATGAAACATCGACACTAATGACCGATCATATTATGCATGGACGTGATGCAATACATGTCATTGATGAATTAGAAAAATTATTTTTACGCCATTACAATACACTGATTAATAAAAGGAAAGATACATGATTCAAGTTATAAAGCAATGGTTCCATCGATATTTTTCTGATCCACAGGCAGTATTACTAGTTGCTTTATTGGTCAGTTGTTTTACAATATTAATCACTATGGGGCAAATGCTCGCACCGGTACTTGCCAGCATTGTTGTTGCCTACTTATTAGAAGGTTTAGCCGGTAATTTGCAACGTTGGCATTTTCCCCGCTGGTTAGCCATTTCAATTGTCTATTTCGCCTTTATCACCCTACTAGTATTCATCATATTTATCTTACTCCCCCTATTGTCAAACCAATTAAGCCAATTAATTCAAGAACTACCAACCATGCTAACACGTGGACAAGAACTATTAGAACGACTACCAGAGCGTTATCCCGAATTTATTTCCATTGAACAAATTAACAGCATGATTAGTTCTATTAGTTATAGCGTGCGTAATGCTGGACAAACTTTCCTTTCAGCATCAATTGCCTCTATTCCAGCGATTATTTCACTACTTATTTATTTAATTTTAGTACCCTTACTCGTCTTCTTCTTCATGTATGATAAAACCACGCTTATGAATTGGTTTTCCAGCTTTTTACCCAAAGAACGTCATACAGCCAGCAAATTGTGGCAAGAAATGGATTTACAAATGGGTAACTACGTGCGTGGAAAAGTCTATGAAATCTTTATCATCGGTACTTTTACCTACATTGCCTTTGCACTCATGGGATTAAATTACGCCTCTTTACTTGCCTTTCTAGTCGGGATTTCCGTCATTATTCCCTACATTGGTGCCGTCGTTGTAACTATACCTGTAGTGATTGTAGCTTATTTTCAATGGGGTTGGGGATCAGAATTTTTTTGGTTACTCACGATTTTCACTATTTTACAAGCCTTTGATGGCAATATTTTAGTTCCACTACTATTTTCAGAAGCTGTTAATTTACATCCTGTTGCGATTATCGTTGCCGTATTAGTATTTGGTGGATTATGGGGCTTTTGGGGTATTTTCTTCGCCATTCCTCTCGCCTCCTTAGTAAAAGCACTATTACAAATTTGGCCCAGAACCGCCGATGATTTAGCTTAAACTTACATGATTCAAGACGATATTATTTTAGGTGATAGCTTAACCGCTTTAAAAACATTAGATTGCAATACGATTGATGTCACTATCACCTCGCCACCCTACTTTCAACAACGTAATTATGGCAATGAACAAGGTATCGGTAACGAGCAAAATCTGACTGAATATATCAACAATTTATTAGCAATTTTCTCTGAATGTGTGCGTGTAACCAAAGAAACCGGTACTATTGTATTTAATTTAGGAGATAAATATATCGATGGTTCTTTAGCTTTATTACCCTATCAATTTGCGATTAAAGCGATTGAAAACAAACAAATTTTTCTAATTAACCAATTAACTTGGTCCAAACTCAACCCCACACCACGCCATGATAAATGTAAATTAATTCAAGCCACCGAACCTTTCTTTATTTTTGCCAAATCAAAGAATTATTATTTTAATACCAACAACTACTTAGCTCACCTTGATCAAATTAATAAACAAAATAAAAGCAAACCTTCTGACAAATTGGGAAAAAAATATTTTACTCTAATTGAACAAGCGGATTTAACTACGATTCAAAAGGAAAATGCCCGTGCTGCCCTACAGGCAACTATTTTGGCAGTACATCAGGGTAAAATTGACAGTTTTCGGATGAAAATCAAAGGGATTCACAAAGGTGCCTACGGTGGAATTGAGGGCGGGAGAAAAGATCAAATTTGCTACAATGGCTTTACCATCATTAAAATTTTGGGCAACAAACTCAAGAAAGACGTGATTGAAAGTCCGGTAGAAACCGCGAAAAATAATGACCATCCGGCTGTTTACCCGCTTTATATCATTCAAGAATTAATTAAATTACTCAGTAAAGAGGGTAATATTATTCTCGATCCATTTTGTGGTAGTGGCACAACTTGCGTGGCAGCAAAAAATCTACATCGTCGATATTTAGGGATTGAAATTAATCCACATTATGTTGAATTAGCAAAAAAAAGAATTCAACAAACTGATTTAACAGAAGAACTCTTTGTTTGATTATATCTGCTATTTTTCTTCTGCTTCAAAATCAGGAAATTCTGCAAATACATCTTTAACCCGTTCAGAACGAAATAAGTAGATTAAAATCACTACATCAATATAGGCAACAATAAGCCAAAATTCAGTGAGTTGTCGTAATTCTAAAAGCACATAACCCATAATCAAGATAATTTCTAGTATGGCACTGATCATTAACAAAATTCGTCCTTGTCGCCACACATTACGTAAAAATGGTGATTCAGTTTTTGGTGCGCGTTTGAATAAGCTAATAAAAACTAATAAAACGGGAATGCACGACAATACAAAGAGAAACGTCGAATGACTATAAGCAAATTTTTCAAAGACGAGCATCGTTTCGCCCATAGAGCGTTTTATTTTCGGTAATAATGCAATTAATTGAATAAAAGCAAGCAAATAGTGTTTTAATAAATACCAAATAATTAGACGTAATGCAAATGGGGCTTTTAATACCCCATATTGTTGTTCATAGTCTTCAAGTGAATACTTCATATGTATCCTAAATACAAACTCAGAGTAAAACCGCAGAAAATTGCATCGTTCGAACACGCAACTGATGTAATTTTTTAATATGGAATTCTATCTAAAATCTTACTATCTGTCCACTTTTGTGGTTGTTAACAACCCGCGTAGGTGCGATTAGCGACGCGTAATCGGACGCATGTTATTCGCCGCCGCTAACCGAAATATCTACATCACCACACCAATTTTGTAAATAAATACTTGCGCGACTGGGCATGATTTAATGATTTTTTTGTTTTGAAATGTGAGATTATTAATCTGATAAACATGCGTCCGATTACGCGTCGCTAATCGGACCTACGGTCTCTCTCGTTGTCACATAATTGTAATAATCAGACGTTGCTATAACAAATCTCGCTGTTTTACCTCAATATATTCCCGTTGCGCTTGCTTCAAAGTCGTGTCCGTACCGGGGAACTTGACCTTCTCGCCCGCCAACAGTTGCTCAATGGTTAGGATTTGAATCTTTGGATAATCACGGTTAAAGCCTTCAGAATGATAATAACCGATCTCCATTGCTTCTAATTCCATATTATGAGACGGCGGCTCAAGCGTAATGAACACTCCCATCACCGCATTCTTTTCCCGATCTACCGTGCCATTTAAATCTCGGATGTCGCCACTCTTCACTTTGCCACTCTTGACTTGAATAATGATGCGTTTATCGCCGTCAGTGGTGGAATCGCTGAAAGTCATCACACCATCAATGCCCTTGTCCGCGCCCTTCTTGCCTGTCTTACTGCCCGCTTGACCGCCGTAAGGACGCGCCGGAATGAGTCCCAATGCCCACCATTGAAATTGATAACGATCTTGAGTTGCCAAATGTTTTGCATCGGACAACGTGGTCGGTTCACCAATAACATCGTAATCTTTCTTGGCTTCAGTCGTAAAGGCATCGTACAGACGGCTTTTGATGAGGGTGGTTGCCAGCGGGGTGATGTCAATGCCCACCCAAATTCGACCGAGTTTTTGCGCTGCATGAACCGCAGTGCCACAACCACAGAACGGATCGAGAATGACATCGCCGGGATTGCTACTGGCTTGAATAATCCGTTCAAGTAGTGCAATTGGTTTTTGCGTGGGATAGCCGAGACGTTCCTTAGCTTGGGCTTGAATA
>DYNN01000226.1 GCA_020721045.1 Thiomargarita sp.
CTATTTTTGGCAAATGAAACATCACTGATATTCATACCTGAAGCTCCTGAAGTCGTATAAGCTTTAATGTGAGCATAAGTAGTAGTAAATACATTTGAGCCTTTTGCTACCATTGCATCTTCATTTGAATACATAGTTAGGAATTGATTAAGCTCTCCATTTCCAATAGCGATAATAGCCCAGTAATCTTCATTGTCGTTCGCCGACACTTGAACTCCTGTAACTTGCCAAATAATATTTCCACCAAGTCTATTTTCTCCAAAGATTTCAGGTACAGCTGAAGTGTTATCTTTTCTTGTTTGAAGCTTTTGTCCCGCATAGTTATCTACCCCTTGCATATCAGGCATTGTTGGTTTCATAGCTGAACCAGCAAGTGAAGCTCCAGCTAATGTAATCGCTCCAAGTGTTGCATAGTATCCCGCATAAGTGAAAGCAACACTCCCTGCCTCTGCTATAAATCCAACTAAATATGGAGCATAGACCATCATAGCTATTCCAACAATCGCAACTACTGTTTTACTCATCTTTTAATCCTTAAAATTAAATCATCTTTATTAATATCAACTAAACACATTTGCCCATTTCTCGCTCTCAAAGTCATATACTTGTACTTATTTATAGCAACACCAATAGATGTATCTGTTAAGATTATATCATCTTGTTTTGCTTCGTTTGTAGCCTCACAAAAGCTTTTAAAGAAATCTATGTGTAATTTCTTAGCTAATAGTTTTGAAGCATTATTTGATATCCATTCGAAATCACTCACTGAATAATTACCCCAATTTGAAGGTAGTTTATATCCTCGTGAAAGTAGTGTTTTATATGTGAACTCTAAACAGTTATGACTCATATTAATTTATCCCTACCCCAATACAAAAATTCAGTCATTGCATCAATTACGGTTACAAATTCATTTTGACTATAAGTTCTCGTTGGATAAGGTTTATTCCAGTTTGTAAATAGTGTAGTAACTGTTGCAGTTAATGATTGCTCTGTCGCTCCAAAGGTATCTATAATCCCTTCAAAGAGTACATAAGTATCTTTAGTAACAGTTGTTATATTAAACTTTGGATAGGTGTCTAATTTATCGCCATAGCCATAGTCATAAGTTTCACTGTCAATGATATCACTATCTGGAGTATAAATAACTCTTGATATCTTGCATCTATTATTCCGCCATTCACTCGCTAAAGCTTCAGTACTTAAAGCCCCTGAAATATTATCAATAGATAAAGTTATGCTGTCTGATTGCATTGAACCATCTTCACTTAACTTATCAAATGTAATAGCTAATGGTGTGTGTTCATTAGTCCCATCAAATACAAAGATATCGTGGTCTGTAAACCTTAATGTTTCACTAAATGTACCATCAAAGTTATACATATCAAATTCAAATAAGTGCATAATTGAAACTGCATTATTAGTTCTAACATTACTTGTAAC
>DYNN01000144.1 GCA_020721045.1 Thiomargarita sp.
GTACATATTATTACATACATTTAAATATATTCAAAGCAATCTAGTTAAGCTCTTTCACGCTGAATGCACATCGTAAAACAACCGCGGCTACTCTTGGATGCAAGCCTGTTTTTCTTGTACACCAGATACTTTCTATGCTGTTTTTTCAAGAACTGCTTTCGCGCCGCACGCATCCTCTTCATCACGCTATACAACCCATAACAATTCACTTCGCAATCAAATTTATCCATCACAATCACCCTTTTGATAGGATCAAACCAACAGTTGCTTTATGCTTCCGTTCCGCTGTTAAAGAGGAAAGAATGTGAGTCAATTCCTTCTCACATGCCTGACGTTCCCTTCTACCCAACGAGGTCGTTTTCTTCGCATTTTTTAAAATGTCTCGTTGCGCACTCAATAACTGCATCCGTGCTTCATGAAAGTTTTTTATCAACCCACTTAATTCGGAATTTGTCATGAAAACCCTCCTTATCCTGATCATCATTATCCTGCTCAAGATAATCAAAAAGAACACAAAATTTATCTTCTATAACCAAACTTAAACGAATATGCTCAAGCTCGAGATGCAACATCCTAAACTCAGCCTTACTCAAAACTGATTCTTCTTTTAGCAATTCCACCCATTGAGCTTGTTGCTCTCTAAATAACCGCAACCGTTCTGCTCGAAAAATAAAAAGTCTTTCTTGTAAAGTTAATTCAGCCATAATTTCTCCACCAGTAAGTTACTTTTAAAGTCGAAAGTAAAATATAAAAATCCATATTTTACTTTCAACTCAGTACCGGTTAATTAGTTGATGCGATCAGCGACCGCTTGTTGTGCTGGAAGCAAGGGTAGAAAATCGTCTTCTGCCAAGTTATAACGGCGGTTAAAGGCATTGTTTAACCAGTATTCAACTATCCGTTGTGGTGCGTTTAAAAAAATCTTTAACGAAAAGCCACCAAAATCTGCCACCATTTCTGGATTAGCGCGATAGATATGTTCCCATTGCGTACTGTTATTCGTTGCTTGAGTTGTTGGAACAGCCATTTTTACGTCCTCTTTCATTTTGTGAACAGTTTTGACAAGCACGATACAGTGCTGTGCGTAAACTGTTAGTTGCGATGAAAGGTTAAATCTGGTATTCTTGACACGTGTGTTTCGCAATATTTTTCAGTACAGGGCAATTCACAGTTGCCGAGAAATACACAGATTCAACCCGTTGTTTTAAATTATTTAAATTACCTTTATAAGTACCTTTCAAAACTTCGCAAATCTGAGCGACTGAAACACCTAATTCTTTAGCCACTTGGGTTTGCGTAGTCTTTTCACTCCGCTCTCTTATAAATACTAAGTCCATACTACTTCTTCTTAATAAATCCAAACGAGCGTTTAGCCCATTGATTCACTTCGATTTTCTTCAATGAATTTGCAACTGCAAAAGCTTCTAACGTCCCTAAACCTAAAGTAATCAATCCTGCATTTCCTTCTGCTTCCTGATTCAGTCGTTTCAATATTTCAGTCGCTACCTCACACTCACAAATCGTTTCTGCTAAAGTGCTAGTGTCTTCTACATCTAACGCATTAAATTCAACAATTTGGGACAATCTACGTGATAATTGCGGACGCATCACCACCCGACGTTCAGTTCCTTGATGACCAATTAACAACACTGGTACTTGCGATAAATCGTGAATGTCACGTAACAAATCCAACATCACCATCTTACGACTGTCATCAACCAAATAATTGACTTCATCAATAAATAACGGACGGTTATCAATCGCTAAATTTTCAGTCACATATTTAAACATCCTATCGCTGCGATTCATGGGATCAACACCCAATTCCTGCATAATCGTTGATAACATATTGCGTGGAGTCCACAGACTATTCGCACGCACAAATACCGCGTTACACTCTCGTGATAATTCTTCAATCGCACAAGTCTTTCCACTTCCGGTATAACCATGCACTAATCCCATTTTGGGAATCGACTGATTTGCAACTTTCAGATTATTGAACGCGGTGTGCAGTGCTGCCACGTTCTTAGTAATTGCCACTTCTTTTCTCATAAAACACCTCTATTATGTGAAAACCGTTTATCCAACTTTTCTGTTTTTAAACCGCTTAATACGCAAGTTATCCAACCCTTCTGCTAACTCTGGATACTCTCGACGATAAGCGTCTAAAAATTCTTGATCCGCTTGCGTTAATTCCCAAGTCAGTGCCAATCGTGTTGCCCGTTCATTCACAGACTCATAAACTTCATCTTTAGCAGCCGGTTTTAATAACTCGCTACGCGCTTGCGCTAGAGATTCATTAGACCAATCACGCGACAATTGCGTATCAGCATCTGTGGCTTTAACCGCATCATCAGAAACTTCTAATGCTTCAGTCACATAAACTGTTGCTGCTTGCTTAGGAAAAGCAACAACTTTACTTTGGCTATCAACTGCTGCTTGTAAAATCTCCTCAACAACCTCTGATGAATGTTGTTTTTTAGCCAAATTCTTCAACTCTTTCTTACTTCTCTGAACACCAGCAACATAGTTTCTACGTGCTGCCGTTGCGATATCTCGCTGTTCTTCTGAAGTTATATAATTCACGCATACCGCGATACATAAAAACTCTATAGGCGTTTGCGCAGACTTCTGAGCATAAACGTAAATCTTACTGGCATCAGTCGGATCAACTTGAATCTCAACTTCACGTGAAAAGACACTACCAAAACACTCATGGATATAAATGTTGCCAGCGTATTGAATACCTTTCTTAGAAATCGACCGCTGTTCACGTGGCAACAACAGCACATCTAAAGCGCGTTCATTATCAATTTTTTCAACCGATTGCGTCCATCCTAAATAACGTTGCATCGGCGTTATCTTAATTCCCTTATGCGAACTTTGATGATAAACGGACTCAACCCAAGCATCTAAATCCAACTGCAATTGTTCAGCAGTCACACTAATTTCCAACGCTTCATTCTTTTTCATCAATCTATCAGCGAAGGATTGACGTGAAACAATATCCTGACGTTCTGCGACATTGTGACCAATAAAATTACCAGCTAATTCAAATAAAAAGCTATGCGACAACGTTTTGAAAAAGCGTTCAATATGTGGTTTCTGCCAACCCGAAAACGGTGCGCATCGCGTCTGTTGAATGCCTAATAACTCCAAAACGCGGGTGAAATATCCACCGGTAAAATCGGTACCGTTATCAGTTTTGATTTCTTCACACACACCCCAATCTATTAAGCAACGTCGTAATAAAGCACCATTACTCACACCTTTAGGATGTTTAGAAACCAACAATTTCACCCGGCGGCTATAGACATCAATCATTCCAATAATGCTGTGTCTTCCATCAACTAACATCACATCAGCGGGTGTTGCATCAATCTCCCAAAGTTGATTCAATCGAATCACCTCTGCACTCGCATTACCAAACGCTGGCATGTGCATACTCTTCGACTTATCCGGCGATTGCATTGCGGTATACAACACCCGATTATCAATTTTCCAATTCTTTAACCAACGTTGAACTGCTTGATAATCTGGGATAACACATTCAACGATATCACTGGTGTGACGATCAATTATTTTTCCACCCATTACCGCAAATCTAGCGTGCAACGCTTGCACAATATGTCTGGGTTTACTGTTCGGATATTGTGAGAGCAGTGCTAAAATGAAATCACGAATCACCGGCTGGCTATCAACAAGATTATGCCGGTGTCGTTCATATTCGCCACCCAAATGTCCGACCGTTTTAAGCTTATCTTTCCAATCAAAAAATGTCGTTCGACTAAACGACGGGACCACTTCGTAAACCGATTCATTCAACAACGAATTGATTTTTTTATCGTTATATTGCGAGATAAACTCGTTCAATGCGGTTGCTTGGCTAGAAAAACCAAATTGCGTTTTAAAAGCCTCAAACGCATCTAATACTTGACGTTTAATCGCATCACGATGCTTCTCACGAGCATTCAAAGAATTCAAACGCACCATGGCTTGTTCAGCCATATTTCTTTGAATACCCTTTTTTACTTTATTGACACCCCTAAGCTGTTTAACCGCAACAGCTTCATTCGTATCCAACGTTCCCAGTTTTACCAAAGCCCCTTTTGTTTCTCTTATCACAGCAGGCTTGGTTGGTTGAATCTCCTGCTCAGGAGTCTCAACCAGCGACTCAATCCGTTGAGCCACTTCTTGTTTTGTAACTTCTATTTGGCTTATTCTGTATTTCTCTTGAACATCTATTGGAAGTGAAGAAAGCAGGAACTCGTAGCTTATGCCGCCACGTCCTAGACCCCCTTCTACTTTTCTCGCTTTAACAAGGCAATCACGCCACTGCTTATTTTCAAGACTTGCTCGCGAGATATTCGCAATTGTTTGTCCTGAACAAGAAAGCAGTTGTTTAAGTTGAGATGATTTAATCCAAATTTCGTTCATGATAAGACTAGAATTCAATATCTTTAAAAAAGTGCTTTCCTACAGTTCGCGATAAATCTACTAAAATTTTCTTTGTAATCAAACCACGTGGTTTGTGACCAGCTATCGTTCGACGTATCGCACTGTCAACAGTACTTGCTTTATATCCGTTTCGGATTGCCCAACTTCTAATACTGTATCTCTGTTGGTGTAGAGATTGCCTTATTTCTTTTATGTGGTTCATTGCTTTATACTGCGTTTATTTTTCATGCACATAGGGGAAGTATATACGTAACATCTTACGCATGTCAAGACGAAATACAAAAAATGCGTAAAAAATTTTACATTGGAGATATACTATGGAAATGTATTTTAAAAACGAGAGGATACGTTTAAATTTAAAACAGAGTGACGTAGCAGAGAAATGTGGAGTTTCATTAAAAACGATTACCAATTGGGAAAAAGGTTCAAATTCAATCCCTTCAGATAAACTTGTCGTTTTAGCGGAAATAGGGTTTGATATCCAGTATATTATTATTGGGAAGAGGTGTTCGATACCAACGAAGCCAACACCTCTAGATCAAATTACAAAAGAGCAACTATTGGATACACTAGAGTTAGTTTTGAAAAATACGTTAAAACAAGAAGCAGAAGTAAAAACGGCTATTGAAAAGATTAAGACTTTATGAAGCGAACTAATCAAGGGTGACTAATCAACTA
>DYNN01000145.1 GCA_020721045.1 Thiomargarita sp.
ACGCTTCAATAGCATTAAGTTAAGGAAATTTTGCTTCCCCCTTTACCAAAGGGGGATTGAGGGGGATTTTTTATATTTCAATTACTTAAATCCCCCTGCCCCCCTTTAAAAAAGAGGGGGAAACGCTTAACTTAATGGCATTGCTCCTACGCTTGGTTTTACGCGATGTGACGATTGGCTAATAAAGCCGCATGTAATGCACGTAATGCTTGTCCTCTATGACTCAATTGATTTTTAATCTCAGGAGACAATTCAGCCGAACTACAGTGGTGTGTAGGTACATAAAAAATCGGATCGTAGCCAAAACCATTGCTACCCACGGGTTCACGCAAAATCTGTCCTTCCCAACTCCCTTGACAAATTAATGGCATCGGATCGTTAGGATGATGCATATAAACAATCACACAATGATAACGTCCAGTACGTTGTTCATCGGGCACATCTTGCATTTTTTCTAGCAATAATTCGAGGTTACGTTCATCTGTCGCACCAATACCCGCAAAACGCGCTGAATAAATTCCGGGCGCACCCGCCAAAGCATCGACTTCAATGCCAGAATCATCAGACATAGCTGGCAAACCGGTTTGTTGTGCTGCATGACGTGCTTTAATAATCGCATTTTCCACAAAACTCAGTCCAGTTTCTTCAACTTCTGAAACGTTTAGTATGGTTTGCGGAATGATTTTGAGCTGAAATTCCGTAACTAGTTGAGTAAATTCTCGAATTTTACCCGGATTACCGCTCGCAAGAACAATAGATTGCGTCATCAATTAGTATCCTTATCGAATAGGCGGCGCATATAAAATACCGCCTTGAGTCCATAAATTATTTAAACCACGCTCGATTTTTAGAGGCGTATCTTTACCAATATTACGAGAAAATATTTCACCGTAATTACCTACCATTTTGATCACATTATAAGCACAATCACTTGATAAATTTAAATTTTTATATATTTCACCTTCTGTACCTAACAAACGTTTTATTTCTGGATTAATCGTTGTGCGCTTTATTTCATCGACATTGCTTGAAGTAACCTCTAATTCTTCCGCATTAATCAAAACAAACAGCGTCCACTTGACAATATTAAACCACTCATCATCACTTTGACGTACCACCGGACTTAGCGGCTCTTTAGAAATAACTTCAGGCAATACAATGGCACTTTCGGGATCAGCCAATTTAACTCGCTGGCTATATAATTGTGATTGATCACTAGTCAACACATCACAACGTCCAGTTTCAAAACCTTTCACCGTTTGATCCGGCGTATCAAAAACAATGGGCGTATAATCCATTTTATTTTTTCTAAAATAGTCCGCTACATTGAGTTCCGTAGTGGTTCCAGAATTAATACAAAGGGTTGCACCATCTAATTCTAGCGCACTTTTGATACCTAACGACTTTTTAACCAAAAAACCTTGACCATCATAATAATTAACGCCAATGAAATTTAAACCCAATCCCGCATCACGGGTTAATGTCCAAGTAGTGTTACGGGCTAATAAATCAATTTCACCCGATTGTAAGGCAGTTAATCGTTCTTTAGCGGTTAAGGGCACGAATTTCACTTTCTCACTATCGCCCAACGCTGCAGCCGCCACTGCACGACAAAAATCAATATCTAAACCGACCCAATAACCTTTATCATCCGTGGTTGCAAAACCGGGTAAATTAGTATTGACACCACATTGAATCACACCGCGTTTTTTGACATTATCTAAAGTTATATCCGCATGTACCAATTGAGTGAATAGGAGTGAAAATAAAGTCGCTTTAATGAGATAATCTACAGTTTGTTGCATCAATGCCTCCTTGAATAAATGGATGCGTAAATTCTAACGCAATTAGACGCTAATCACCAAAGATATCCTAATTTTTTAAAAATTGACAGAAAATATTAATTTCATGAATAAGTTATCATCATTTCCGCCATTGTTATTAACCGCAATTTTATTATTTTGGGGTTGGCAAAGTCACCTTTTAGCCTTTGCAATACCCATGGCATTCATTTTAGAAAGCCCACGTTGGATTAAGTGGCGATGGCAATTATCTGATAAAGAAATCAATCGAGTAGCAGATTTTACCAGTTTACTTTTGGTGTTCAGCTTATTTTATTTGTTTAATCAACAAGGCTCACAAGGTATTTTTACTTTATTGAATTGGTTGCCTATTTTATTTTTTCTGCTCGTTTTTATTCAAAGTTACGATATACAAAGTTCATTCAAGCTCAGCGTTTTATTTGTTACCTTACGAACTAATAAACAAGGAATCATTGAAAATCAACGTGTTGATCTACGTTACCCTTATATTTTAATTTGCCTATTATCTGCCAGTGTTGGACATAATGAGTGGTTTTTTTTAGGTAGCTACTCATTGATTATATGGGGTTTATGGCTAATTCGTCCACACCGTTATCCCATTTACGTTTGGTTGGGTCTCATTGCCAGTTTTGGGATTGCTGCCTATTGGGGACAAATTGGGATTTATCGACTACAAATTGAAACAGAACAATGGGTTATCAGTTGGTTAGAAGAATTTTTATCAATTAATCGTGATCCTTATCGACAACATACCTCATTAGGCGAAATTGGTACGCTAAAACAATCGGATAAAATTATTTGGCGAGTACAAGCAAAACAGCCATCGTTATTACGTGAAGCGACTTACAACACTTATTTCAATGAAACTTGGTATGCTAAACAATCTCATTTTACGCCCTTAGCGGCACAATCCGATCAAACAACTTGGTTGCTGGCTGCTGATTTTAAATTACCAGAACATCATGAACAATTACAAGTAATTGGCTATTTACCACAGGGTAAAGGATTATTATCACTACCAATGGGTAGCTATCAAGTCAAAAATTTAGCCGCGATCAACGTGCAGCGTAATCAATTTGGAACGATTAAAGTTTCAGAAGGTGCTGAATTTATTGATTATTTGATTGAAAAAAATACCGCAACTCCTTTGGATACACCACCCACTTCACAAGATTTAGTCGTGCCTGCACAAGAACAAGCCCATTTGCAAGCCTTAGTTACGCAATTACAACTGGAGAAATTAACGCCACAACAAACAATTCAACGCCTAAATCAATTTTTTAATCAACAATTTAGCTATTCATTAACATTACCCACACCCACCGATCACAGCACACCACTACAATATTTTTTGCAACAAGCCCGTTATGGACATTGTGAATATTTCGCCACCGCCACCGCCTTATTATTGCGTCAAGCCCATATTCCAAGCCGCTATACCGTTGGTTATGCTGTAGATGAATATAGCGATTGGGAAGACAGTTATATTGTGCGTCGTCGTCATGCACACGCGTGGGTTTTAGCCTTTATTGATGGGCGTTGGCAAGAAGTTGATAATACCCCTATCGTGTGGAAAGCGTGGGAAGACGAGCAAGCGAGTAGTTGGCAATTGTTATCAGATATTGGATCATGGTTAATTTTGCGTTTTACTCAATGGCGTTGGCAAAAATCTGAAGGAACGGGGCAATGGTTTTTAGTAATTATTCCTTTGATTCTTATCTTATTTTGGCGGCTTTATTTAAAAAAACGTATTCGACTACAACAAAATAAAGAATCCAATTTTAGCGATAAAACTCTGTTTTCTGGTATTGATTCTCCTTTTTATCAAATTGTGCAACAACTCACTCAGGTAGGTTATGAGCGTCTACCCAGTGAAACGTTGACAATATGGTTACAACGCATACAAATTGCTCATTGTTTGCCATTGAACGAAATGAAAGATTTATTACAATTACATCAAAGATATCGTTTTGATCCACAAGGGATTAATCCAGAAGAATTGGAATTATTACGACTATTAGTGCAAAAATGGTTAAGTGAATTTAAAAAGAAAGTTTTATAACCCAACATCACTCTATACTGTCAGGTTATGAGTTTATATGTCACTACATAATGTTTATTTAATAGATTTAGCGATCATCACGTTGCATATGAATCAGGTAATTAACTGAAACATCAGTGCTAAGTGCGTAGCGTTTAAGAATAGGGTTGTAAGTCATGCCTTTGATTGATTTAACCATCAATCCTGCGGCATTTGCCCATTCGATTAGTTCAGCCGGACAAATAAATTTAGTATAATCATGTGTGCCTTTTGGTAACAATTTCAATACGTATTCCGCACCGACAATTGCAAATAAATAGGCTTTAAGGTTGCGATTAATTGTGGAAAAAAAGACATCACCTTTAGGTTTAACCAATTGCGCACAGGCTGCAACTACCGAAGCTGGATCGGGCACATGCTCTAACATTTCCATACAAGTCACTACTTCAAAATTGGCTGGACGTTCTTGGGCTAATTGTTCCACCGTGATTTGTTGATAATCGATTTGTAAATTAGATTCGTGTAAATGCAATTTGGCAACAGTTAATGCGGCTTTTCCCATATCGATACCTGTGACTGACGCGCCTTTTTGTGCCATGCTTTCGCTTAAAATACCGCCACCACAACCTACATCTAAGACGGATTTATTGGCTAAATGCGCGCGCTCATCGATATATTGTAAACGTAATGGGTTAATTTCATGTAAGGGTTTAAATTCGCTTTCAGTATCCCACCAACGTGAGGCTAATACGCTGAATTTATTAAGTTCTTGTGTATCAATATTGGGTGTTGTATTCATGACTTTCCATTTTTAAAGTAATTGAGCAATATCAGAGTCATATCACCGTTAGCTACTTACTTAGTAGCTTGCTTAGCTTTCGCTATTTTCTTTTCCATAATCAATTTCTTAATGTTACCCTTAAAAATTCTTTCTGCTAATCTTGCTACTACCCACAATTGAATTGATACATAAGTGAATAAAATAAATGCTGTGAAAAATGTAATAGAAATAAAAATGTTTCTAACAAAAAATTCAATGCTAAACATTAAAAATATATTTACTCCAAAAAAAAGCAATGCAATAGCCTTAACGTACTGTATAAGAATTAAAGTTGCGTTTTGTGCTATTACTTCGGCTTCATTTTTCATTTTATTAAATCCGGATTAATTAATCATCTAAGGATTGCAATATCTTTACCTTTAAAATGATCATACTTAGGACTTACGCATTGACGGCAGTCCGAAATTGTGGATTGAGATAATCTTTACC
>DYNN01000063.1 GCA_020721045.1 Thiomargarita sp.
CAACAGAAAGCGAATTATCAAATACATACATTTAAATATGTTTTTTGAAGCAGCTAAAATGAAACAATTTTGTCAAATAACAACCATTATTTCTTTCATGGCACCCGCTATATTATATGCTTATCCAATTGATTCTGAAGTGATTTATACTGATATGCCTGCAGAAAGGTGTTTCGATACAGCAAAAACGGCTTTGAGTGATGCTAAATTAGTGAATATTGACGTAAATGGCAATGTTGTGCAAGCAAATGATACTAAAAAGCGTTATTTTGTTTCAATTCGCTGTGAAAATGAAAACGAAATTATTTTCTTTGCAGTATCAGGTCCAGACAATCAAAAGCGGGCTGAATTAATGCGTGCTGTTTATCAAGAAGATGATGATGTTATTGATAACAGTGATGAAGATGATTGTGTACTTAAATCAGATTCAGATGACAGTGCGTGGCGCGAGTGTGATGGCGAAGGTGTAACTATTTTAGGACAAATCAGCCAAATGGTGATGCAACACCCAATAATAGCTTATGAATCAGGCAGCTTGCAAGGTAAAAGCGGTCCGACACGTTCGATACAAAACTATATGGATGTGGGCGATCATCAAATTATTTTACTGTCTAAAACCGAAATTAATTGTACCGGTGAAATGCAAGTTACGGGAACGTTGGGACGCATTGATATGGGTGGAAAGGCTGGCACCAAGCAAAGCTATACTGGTTGGTCAGTACAAGTAGATAAATTTATGTGTTTTTAGCAATCAGCCCGCGTAGGTCCGAGCTAATCGGACCTACGATCTATAAATTACACCCTACGAACTCACGTTATTCTATCTTGCTCTTAATCGCTTTTCGAGTCCATAGCGTTTTCCATAAACCGCCTTGACTAAAGCATTCCCATCCCCAACGTGACCATTTCAGTAAATTGAAAGAGAGCCATACTGCCCAAATTAACATCGCAATATGATAAACCAAAATAGGTAGTGAGATAACCCATACTTGAGGTAAAGTTTGTACTACTTGATCTTGATACCAATGTAACCAAGCAGTATTAGAACCATTGCCTTCAATATACATATTAGGATGTCCTAGTAAACCACGTTGGATAGCTAAGACGAAAATACTGGCTGCTAACACAGTGAGACCTGCTAAGGCAATCTGAAGTAAATCAAACTGCCAAGCGCGTAGGTTGTTTAAGTTTAAGCGAGCACGCCAGCCTAGCAACATAAACCAGCCCACTACAACTAAAGCTGCTCCTACCTCTACTTGACTCAATACCACACCAATTAAGAACCATTGCCAAAATGTAAGTGGCGTTAAAGGTACACGGCTTAATCCAATAGATACTAGGATCACAAGAATAATGATACCCCAAATCAATACCGCAGGTCCTACTGATAAACCTCCGACAAAAAATATCCAGCGTTCACTTTCTGGCATACTGATTTGTATGTGACTACTGACACTACTGATTCCTAAATCGACGCTGGCTGTTTGAAAATAGGTAGTCAACCCTTTGGCTTGGCGATAAGATAACATGATTTTTTGACTACCGGGTACTAAAGGTAAAGTGACTTGTTGCCCTTCTTGTCGAATCGGTTGTGATTGATCATTGATCGTCACTGAAAGTAGTTGTGAATCAGCAGGTAATTTGACTGACTGTTGACCACCACGACTGCTGCGAATGGTAAAAAGTAGAGTAGTGTCAGTACTGCGTTGTCCGGGTGTTTCAGTCAATTCACTGCGATCAATTGTGACAATTTGTCCACCTACACCACTGGGTCGAGTCGGTTTTAAAATCACAGATTCTCCTGCCCAAGGTCGCCATTCAGGTAACCAACGTCCTTCATTTTGATGATGAATCACTGGAATACCTTCAACTTCAACATGCCAAATCGGACTGGCATCTAATCGCCATATTTCACTACTATTAGAACTTTCTGGTGCAATTAATTGAATCACATCTTGTTTTTCAAAGGTAGAAGTCCAACTCAATGAAGATTCGTGAGGTGGAAGATTTAATAATACTTTACCTTGATTCACATGGATATTTTCACTGGTTACTGATTCACCGGCTAATAAGGGTACTTCTAATACTACAGCACTTCCTAATGGCGTTAAACGAGTCACCGTTGTTTCAACATTCCATTCTAAACCAAGCAATAAAGTACGCTCAATTTGAATAAAAGGCGGTAAATTACCCGTTTCTAATTCTGCCATTTCTCCTTTTTGTTCTCGAGTAAATTGTAATTGCTGATCAGAAACACCATTTTCGTGAATGCCATCGACTCGCCATTCAGTCGCTTGTACTGTCACTGTAGCGGGTTTCAATGGTAAAGCCAATTGTATGGTATTGCGATTCGGTAATTCGCCTTCTAATAACACTTGATGAATGCCTTCTGGTACCGTCAGCCATAATTGACCTTGTTTATCGCGTTGTATACTTTGGGCAACTTGATTATCTAGCCACACTTTTTGTGCTAACCATTGTTTTGCAATGCCGGGTAAAGGAATGGCAACTTGCGTTTGACTGTGTACTGCTAGACGAATTCTTAATTGTTGCGCACCTAATTCTAAAGCCATTTGAGCAACGCTGGCACAAGTGGGTAAACAATCAGGCACTTCTAACAAACGTTTTTCTAATTCGTTTAATAACGTATCTGGTGGAAATGTTTCAATTGATTGAACTAAAGTCGATGGATTACCCAATGGTGCAGATAAATCGTTTTGTATTAATGCATTAGGCACAGGTTGCAATTCTGGTATATTTTCCTCAGCCGATACAGTAGGAGAAAAATGCATCAAAAAAGTGACCAATAGCATCACTAAGAAAGCGGATGCAGTATTGACTGTTGTTGAATTAACCGTTTCTTTTTTAGTGAATAAACGTTCGGCTTGTCCCCAAGAAACATTGAGGAAAAATGCAACTAAAACAGCAAGAAAGAGAACGCGCGCAATGGCAAGACCACTGTTTACCATAGGTGATAATAACCATAAAGTGACTTCTTGTTGTTGTTCCACTGGTCCGCTCCAATTTAAATCAATACTGCGCCAATCCCATTGTGGTAAACCACGTCCCGTTTGTACTTGCACATTAGGATCGATTTGTAACACTTTTTCGCGGGCTTTTTTAGGTGCTGGCATTGATGATGATTGCTTGTACTCTTGATATTCTTCTTGTGATTTAGAAGATTCTTGTATACTTTGAGGCATAGGAGGCATTGCAGATTCTGCTAAAAACCCACCAATATTATTAGCATCATTTTGCACGTAGTAACCACTATATGTGTTGTCTTCCAAAGATTTCCAAGAAAATTCTAATTGTGGATAAATTGCTTGTCGAATTTGTTGTACCATGAATGGAATTGCTGCAATAAGTAAGATAATCAACCAAATATTTCGATAAAAACGAACAAAACGACTGAAAAATCCTAAACTGGGTAATACGCGCAATAAAGCAATACTGGCAATTAAATTAAGCCATAACCAACCCAATCCTTGAGTTTCTTGATAAATCAAAGCCAAAGTAATAAAACTGATAACTCCCCATCGCCATGACCACAATTTACCAATCGCAAAGGCAGTCACTAATACTACAAATAAATCCAGTAAAGTCCAGCGTTTTAACCATGTGTCAGGCACATTATCCACACCCATTGCTTCAAATAACCGCCAACCTGGTGGCAAATGTAACACCGTATGAACATTGTGAAAATCTCGATTCCAACCGACTGCGGGTAATGCAGTAGTCGCCTCTTCTAAACGACTGTCTGCCACTAATTCAATTTGTCCATTACGTACTTCAACGCCACTATTTGATGAATCAGTCAGACGTGTAATGAATTGATCTTGACCGTTAATATTCACACGACCTAAAACTGCCGGTTGTGCTAATTCTAATCGCCATCCTTGCGTCATTGTGCCAGTAATTCTGTCTTGTACACTGTAACCTTTTCCATCAAAATCTAACCATAATTGGCGATTTAAACTTAATTGATCAGGGGCTGGTTCTGCATCACCACGTCGTTTTTCCTCAAAAGTTAAAGTATCTCCTGCTTTGACTAAATAAGTCGGAAATCTTTTCCAATCATCAGGTAAATTAGTTTGTTGTGGATCAATGCCGATGACACCCGTGATTTCAACTAAGCGTAAATCGTTACGTGCAGCAAATACCCAAATTTCTTCATCAACCCAATTGGCTGATTCAATTTTTTTAGGCAAAGTCATATTGTCTGCTTTACCTAATTGACGAGAAGTTAAAGAAATACTCCACGTACCCGGTTTCACTTGCAGTCGTAAACTTCCATCTGGTTCTAAACGCGCGGGTAAAAGACTGTCTAACATCATAGGAGAATGATTAGGCAATAAAACGGGACCTAATACAATTTCTCGATGTCGTCCAGACACTTGTAATTCTATTTGGGTGATGACTTGTAAAGGAATATTATCAATGACTTGACGATAGACTTTTAAATCAACCGTATTTTCTAGCGTTTCTTCAGTTTGAGCGGTACGTTGTTGCAACCATAATCGTCCTTGATCATCTAAATCTGGCATAGTTTTATCACTACCATCAACGGTTAAACTAACAATTCCCGTTGTTGAAGGTAATTGCAAAAATTCAGGTCGATGTTGCCAACTCAATTGTCCTGCTACATTCATTTGCCCTGCGGTATCAACATACACACTGGGTAAACCATTTCGCTCAATCACAATAGCGGGTTGTCCATTAATAGTGACTGATTGTGGATAAGCGGCATTAGCGGCTGTGATTGATACACTACCCGGTAACGTAATCCAACCCGGACTATACAATTGCCATTGTTGCGTAAATTTCCCTTCAACTTCTTGTTCTGATTTAGTATTGATTGCTAAAGTAAAATAAGAAGACCATTGACATAAACTTGGCGTTTGAATGGAATCTGTAGTCACTACATAATTATAATACCACACACACTCATGATCAGGATGAGGATGCAATACCCATTCGTTCCAAGTTTGCAAGGATTGAGGAATTTCAGTGGTAGGCTGTGCTATTGCTATTGTTAATTGATTGAACAGCAATAAGATTCCAAAGAGAAAATTGAAAAACTTATTCATTATCGCTCCTCTAGTGAATTAAATTAAAATTTCTAAAATCTTAGTATAAACAAGATAGAATACACCATTTATGGCTCAAATTTTTCTAATTTTTATAGTCAGCATCATACAAATTAATTGAAGAAGTGACCAATGAAATTGAAATCGTGCTTGAAAAAGTAGAAGATATCGCTAAAATCATGTCTTATGGTATTATGTCTACGCTGGGGACGTTGTGGATGGTAAAATCGTTCATGCCAGTGACACTTCTAATAAAAAAACAATATTATCTTGGCTAAAATTTTCTTGTTGTCCAACCGATGATCACTCTTATTGAATTAATTATTAAATACAATCAATTATGACTACTATTACAACATCTTCACTATTAATTTCTATTTTCTGTCCCGATCGAACCGGATTAATTTCAGCCATTGCTGGAAAATTATTCGATTTGGGGATTAGTTTTGGTGACACTACTTTTTCTATTTTAGGCACAGGTGCAGAATTCACTGCTGTGTGTGAACCGCCAGCTAACTTATCGCAAATCGAAATCGAAGAACAACTTAAAGCTTTGCCAGAATTAGCAAATGCCAAAATCTCTATCACTGTATTTGAATTATCTACCCGACAAGAAAAAACCGCTGATATTACTCATTATTTTACTATTCAAGGCGAGGATCATCCGGGACTTATTGCGCAACTCGCTGAAGTATTTATGAAATTTAACGCAAACATCGTGCGACTTAATGCAAAAGTAGTTCCAACAGCGATCTTAGATCAATATGTCATTCAAATTGCGGCTTGGATTCCACAGGAACGGACAGAATCTTGTTTAGCTTCAATTAATAATACGGCAAGTTTGCTACAAATGACTTGTCAATATGAAGAAAATTAAACCGTTTATTAACATTATGATAAGAATGGAGATTATCAAATCACTATGCTCGTAAAAGACTATATGTTACAAATAGGCAAACAAGCCCGCGCTGCTGCACAAATTTTAGCTAAAACACCTACTAAATTTAAAAATCAAGCACTTACCGCTATTGCCGAACAGTTAAATCAACAACAAAAACGCTTATTGACGGAAAATGCTAAAGATTTGGAAGCTGGACAACGTAATGGTTTAGAAGATGCCTTGTTAGATCGTTTAGCATTAGATGAAAAACGTATTACCAGTATGATTGAGGGATTAGCACAAATCACTACTTTACCTGATCCTATCGGTGCCATTTCTGATTTAAACTATCGTCCGACTGGCATTCAAGTGGGCAAAATGCGCGTACCATTGGGTGTTATCGGTATTATTTATGAATCACGTCCTAATGTCACTATTGACGCTGCGGCTTTATGTTTAAAATCAGGTAATGCGGCGATTTTACGCGGTGGATCAGAAGCGATTCATTCCAATCAAGCTATTGCGCAATGTGTTTATACTGGATTAGAACAAGCCAACTTACCACGGTCTGCGGTGCAAGTGATTGAAACAACGGATAGAGCCGCAGTGGGTGAATTAATTCAAATGCCAGCTTATGTCGATGTTATTATTCCTAGAGGTGGCAAGGGATTAATTGAGCGAATCAGTCGAGAAGCCCGCGTTCCAGTTATTAAGCACTTAGATGGTATTTGCCACACTTATATTGATGACAAAGCAGATATAGAAAAGGCAATTGCTGTTGCGTATAATGCGAAAACTCAACGATATGGCACTTGTAACACGATGGAAACTTTGCTGGTGGCAGAAAAAATTGCATCGCGCGTTTTACCACTTTTAGCAGAAAAATATCAAGCGGTTAACGTTGAATTACGCGGTTGTCCGATGACACAAGCATTATTGCCCACTATTAAACCGGCGACTGAAGCAGACTGGGGTACAGAATATTTAGCTCCAATTTTATCGATACGCATTGTTGCTGATTTAGATCAAGCAATTGCACACATCACCCAATATAGTTCTCAACATACTGATGCGATTATCACTGAAGATTGGGGACGGGCAAGACGTTTTCTTACGGAAATTGACTCAAGTTCAGTTATGGTCAATGCCTCCACTCGTTTTGCTGATGGATTTGAATACGGTTTAGGTGCCGAAATTGGGATTAGCACTGATAAGTTTCATGCCCGCGGTCCGGTCGGTTTAGAAGGTCTTACTTCGCAGAAATATATTGTATTGGGAGATGGACATATTCGTTCTTAAATTCAGCATGAGTTCGATATAAAAAAGCGATCATTGACTGTATCGAACTCAATAAAATCAACGACTTTCTTCTAATAATTGCGATAATGGCGTGGCAGATTCATCATGTATAACAACAACGGTGTTCGCTATTTTGTCATGCCATCCTTGTTTGCGTTTATCCCACGTGATAGCAAGAAAACCCAATCCAATCACCAAAATAGAGAGAAAATAACCAATGTAACGGATAAAAGCCTGTTTTATGGTGATGGGTTTATTGGTATCGGCATCAACAATTTTACAATTAAACAACAATTTACCCGGCGTTGCTGCATAACTTATCCAAAACGCAATCACAAGCACCGCAGGCAATGCATCATTGAGTAAAATTATGTACCATTGTAATTCATTTTTTAATATTTGTTCAACGATTTCCTGATCATAGAGAGTAATAATAGATAAGCAACAAAATAAAATGCCGCTAATCCATAATATATCGATGAATACAGCTGCAGTCCGTCGCCAAAAACCCGCATATTCAGGTGTTGTCATAATTTATACCCTCGGTGAATTGCGACAATTCCACCACTTAAATTATAATAATCACTGCGACCAAATCCAACCGCTTGCATCATGTTTAACAATGTTTTTTGATTAGGGTGCATACGAATAGATTCAGCAAGATAACGATAGCTATCTGCATCTTTAGCAATCATTTTTCCTAAAAGAGGCAAAATCTTGAAAGAATACAAATTATACAGGGGTTTTAATGGTTCAATTTGTAGTTCAGAAAATTCTAAAATAATCACCCGTCCCCCGGGTTTCAACACGCGCAAAATCGAAGCTAAAGCGGTTTCTTTATGTGTCACATTACGTAAACCAAATGCCATAGTTACAATATCAAAACTATTATCTGCAAAAGGTAACATTTCAGCATTTGCTTGAACATAGTCGACCAAAATACCTTGATTGAGTAACTTTTCCCGTCCCATTTGTAACATTTCAGCATTAATATCCGCTAAAATAACTTTGCCTTGTTCGCCTACGATTTTACTAAATTGTCGCGTCAGATCACCTGTTCCACCTGCTAAATCAAGTACTTGATGACCGAGTCTGACACCAGACAGCTCAATAGCAATCCGTTTCCACAAACGATGAATTCCAAAAGACATTAAGTCGTTCATCATATCGTAACGCGAAGCCACTGATGTAAACACCTGTCCTACACGCTGCACTTTTTCTTCAACGGGTACTTGAGAAAAGCCAAAATGCGTTGTTTTTTCTGAATTTGTTGACATATTTTTTCCACTATAAGAATAAAGCCGAACACCAACTTTATCTAAAGTTTGATAATAATTTCCACTTATTCTTCTTCTGATTTATCAAGATGCAATTTTTCTTCTTGAATACGTTTGTAAATTTCTTCCCGATGGACACTCACGTCTTTAGGTGCACTAACACCAATACGTACTTGGTTATCTTTAACACCTAATACAGTCACTGTTATTTCATCACTAATCATTAATGACTCTCCAACACGCCTTGTTAAAATTAACATGCTTCCTCCTTTGTTTCAGTTATTTGGATCAGTGAAGGATACCCATTGATATCCTCACTGATGTTATATTTTGCTGTATTTATACCTAAATAACTGAAGGTGTGTGATTATTATTTTTATGCGGTGGCTTTATCCAATCCAAAAGCCTCGTGAAGTACCCGAACGCCTAACTCTAGGAATTTTTCATCCACGGCAACGGAAATTTTAATTTCAGAAGTTGAAATCATCTGAATGTTAATACCTACATCTGCCAACGTTTTAAACATCTTGCTGGCAATGCCCGCATGAGAACGCATTCCAACGCCGACTAAAGAAATTTTTACCACTTGTTCATCACTACGTACTTCCTTCGCGCCTAAATTTTGTGCTATTTTTTGCAACACATTAAGGGCTTTCTTATGATCATTGCGATGAACTGTAAAGGTAAAATCAGTCGTCATGCCATCTGTTGCCATATTTTGGATGATCATATCAACTTCAATATTGGCATCGCTGATGGGACCTAGAATTTGGTATGCAGTACCCGGTTTATCAGGCACGCCCAAAATGGTTAATTTAGCTTCATCACGACTAAACGCGATACCAGAAATTAAAGCTTGTTCCATTATATTGTCCTCAGACGTAATTAAAGTGCCTTGTCCTTCCTCAAATGATGATAATACTCGTAGTGGGACGTTATATTTTCCTGCAAATTCTACTGAACGAATCTGTAATACTTTTGAACCCAAACTCGCCATTTCTAACATTTCTTCAAATGAAATACGATCAAGACGACGAGCGCGCGGCTCAATTCGTGGATCAGTGGTATAAACCCCATCAACATCAGTGTAAATTTGACATTCATCAGCTTTTAACGCGGCTGCTAATGCGACTGCCGTTGTGTCAGAACCACCCCGTCCTAAAGTAGTGATATTGCCGTATTCATCAACACCTTGAAATCCAGCAACTACTAAGATAGTACCTTTAGCAAGATCAGCCCGCATTTTTTTATCGTCAATTTCTAAAATACGTGCTTTATTATGCGCGTTATCCGTTAAAATGTGGACTTGTCCACCCGTATAAGAACGTGCTGCATACCCCTTTGCTTGTATTGCAATACTCAATAAACCAATAGTGACTTGTTCACCAGTGGCTAAAATCACGTCAAATTCGCGTGGTTCAGGGGGATCGGCAATACTTTTAGCCAAACTGACCAAACGATTGGTTTCACCGCTCATAGCAGAGACAACCACAACGACGTCATGTCCTTGTTTGCGCATTGCAATGACTTTTTCCGCAACATGCTGAATACGTTCTGACGAACCGACTGACGTGCCTCCGTACTTCTGCACAATTAATGCCATATATTTTTTAGTCCTTTGTAATACAAAATATTTTAATCATCTCCAATCGATGATGTGACGAACGACTTCTACAATTACCGCAATAAAACTGATAATAAATCACCATGGCGCATAATTTGAATTAAATAAGGGGGAACTCGACGCGCTATGCGATCTTTTAAATCTTCCAAATCTTTGATTACAAAACGATTAAACCCAACAATAATATCATCTTTACGAAAACCTACGGTCCACGCAAAACTGTGACGTACCACATCAATTACCTTAATTCCATCGGGAGAATCCTGTAGCACTAAACCATTTAAATAAGCATTGAGAGTTGCACCGTCAATTGTTGCCGTATTTTCAATGGTTGTTTCAACGTCATGCGTTTGCCCTTTGCGAATCACTTTGAGTTTAACTGCCGACCCGACACGTAATAACCCAATTCTATTACGTAATCCAGTCACTGAATCAACGGGTTGATCATTAATTGCAATGATGACATCGCCCGGTTTTAAATCTGATTTTGCCGCTGAAGAATTGGGTGCAATAGCAATAATCACTACGCCTTTATTATTTTTTAAACCAAAAGCACTGGCTAATTCAGTATCCAAATCTTGAATATTAATGCCTAAATTACCGCGTTGTACTTTACCAAATTCAGCTAAATGTTGCGCAATTTGATGAGCCATGTTAACTGGAATCGCAAAACCAATCCCAATATTCCCACCATTAGGTGCTAAAATAGCGGTATTAATTCCAATTAATTCGCCGCGCAAGTTGACTAAAGCACCGCCTGAATTACCCGGATTAATAGAGGCGTCAGTTTGAATGAAATCTTCATAACCTTCAATCCCTAAGCCACTGCGTCCCAATGCGCTCACAATGCCAGAAGTGACTGTTTGCCCTAAACCAAAAGGATTGCCAATGGCTACAACAAAATCTCCAACGCGCAATTGATCAGAATTGGCTAGCGGTAATTCCATTAATTTTTCAGCAGGAATTTTCAGCAAAGTAATGTCAGTTTCCGGATCAGAACCGATGATTTCTGCATTGAATTTGCGTCCATCTTGTAAAGTTACATTGATTTCATCTGCTTTACTGATCACGTGGTAATTGGTTAAGACATAACCTTTCTTTGCTTCCACAATTACGCCAGAACCAAGACTTTGTCCTTGTTGTGATTTATCTGGAATATCAAAGAAATAGCGAAAAAAGGGATCGGCAGCTAGTGCATTTTCACGAACATGTGTTGTGCTAGAAATATTCACTACAGCCGGCATCACTTTTTCCAGCATGGGTGCGAGGCTAGGTAACATTTGCCCATCAACACTGGTAGGTAATCCCGCCAAGCAATTGATATTTAACGATAATAAAAAAAGAAAAAGTAAATGTTGGTAATTTCTCTTCATATCTTATTTTCCTTAATTAATCAATTGTTGCCAACGATACCATAATTGCGTTAAGGTATCAGCAGCACCATTATTTATTTTATAATCAACAAGATGTGATACCATTGTTTCGCTAGGATTAATTTCTACCGTAGGAATTCCTTGTTGTTTTGCTAACACAATGGGTTGCGCAATATAAGGAAATACGCTGGTTGTACCTATCGTGAAAATTAAATCGAATCCACGTTGTAATTGTAAAGACAAGGTTTCAACAGCTTTTATCGGTAACATTTCTCCGAACAAAACAATGTTAGGTCTAATAGGACCACGACAAAATGGACATTGTGGCGGTATCCGTAAATGACCAAAGTCTTTCACTACTTCTTTATAGTCGTCATTTAAACAATATAAATCAAGCATTTTTCCATGAATTTCAATCACATTACGACTACCAGCCTGATGATGGAAACCATCAATATTTTGTGTTAATATCCAAGTATCTGGTTTTTTTTGTGCAATTTTATTAATAATTTCATGACCTTGATTAAAAGTAGCATGACGACAAGCCTGTTCAATTTCTAATAGATATTTCCAAGTGATTTCAGGATGTGATAGCAACATATTACCTGATAATGCAACTTCGATGGGTATATTATCACGAGTGAGCTGATCATTATACAATCCACCGATACCACGATAAGTAGGTAAGCCTGAATCAGCTGATATACCCGCACCTGTAATAAACAAAATACGTTTAGCTGACCGTAAATGTTTAACAACATCATTGAGTATATTTTCTATCATTATGAATTTAATAAGAATTATGGGGTGTAAATTTGAAGATCAGCATTCAGAGAAAACTGAACTGTCCGAATCATTTGTTATTATAACGATTAAAATCCACCACCGGGCGGAAATCGGTTTTTTAAATTACGCATCATACTCAAAATACCACCCCGTTTACCCATTTGCTTAGTCATTTTTTGCATTTGGGTAAAATACTTTAGTAGCCGATTTACATCTTGTACTTGCGTGCCGGAACCTTGTGCAATACGTCGCTTACGAGAACCTTTAATCACAGCGGGCATTTGACGTTCATGCGGTGTCATGGAATTAATAATCGCTTCCAATCGTCGCATTTCTTTATCATTGACTTGGGCGCGAGCTTCTTCAGGTATTTGATTAATACCGGGAATTTTATCTAAAAAAGTAGCAACGCCGCCCATGTTATGCATTTGAGTTAATTGGTTGCGGAAATCTTCCAAATTAAACTTTTCTCCTTTTTTCAATTTTGCAACTAATTTATCCGCTTGCGTTCGATCAACTTGACGTTCAGCTTCTTCAATCAAACTAAGTACGTCACCTTGTCCAATGATGCGTGAGGCAATCCGATCGGGATAAAAAGGTTCAAGGGCTGTCGTTTTTTCACCTATCCCAATGAATTTAATTGGTTTTCCTGTAATATATCGCACAGACAAAGCAGCACCACCGCGCGAATCACCATCTGCTTTAGTTAAAATCACCCCAGTTAAAGGCAAGGCATCGTTAAATGCTTTAGCAGTATTGGCAGCATCTTGTCCCGTCATACTATCAACGACGAATAAAGTTTCAGTCGGTTGTGCAGTTACATGTAATAATTTGATTTCATTCATCATTTCATCATCAACATGCAAACGACCTGCTGTATCAATCAAAAGCACGTCAATGGCTTGTTTACGCGCTTGTTCAATGGCTGCTTTGACAATATCAACGGGTTTTTGAGTTGCTAAACTGGGGAAAAAACGCGCTTTTACTTCATCAGCTAATGACTGTAATTGTTCAATAGCGGCTGGACGATAAATATCGCAACTCACTACCATAACGGTCTTTTTTTTACGTTCAATTAACCAACGGGCTAATTTTGCAATCGTCGTCGTTTTACCAGAACCTTGTAATCCCGCCATTAATACTGTCACTGGAGGACGCGCTTGTAAATTCAACTCTTCACATTGTTCGCCCATCAATAACGTCAATTCATCACGCACGACTTTAATCAACGCTTGTCCGGGTGTTAAACTGCTGAGTACTTCTTGACCAATGGCTTTTTCACGTATTTGCTCAACTAATATTTTAACTACTGGCAAGGCGACATCAGCTTCTAACAACGCCATTCGTACTTCACGTAATGCGTCTTTAATATTGGTTTCAGTTAGGCGAGCTTGACCTCGTATATTTTTTAAAACACCACTGAGGCGTTCAGTTAAACTATCGAACATTTTTACCTTCTCACACGGATTTAAATTGTAGACTTTAAGATTTACTGATGGGTATAAAACTCGTTTTATCTCATAATACTTACACAGATGTCAATTAAATTTTAACGCGTTTACCCCAATTAATGCGGACAAATCAATTACAATAGTCATTTGTCAATCCTATTATTTATTGCCGACCACTTTAAAAAATTTACTATCGTTTTCATATTAATAGAAGTAATCATTTTCCACAAAAGAGAAATCATATGCCACATTCCGCTTTTACGCTCACTCGTCAAGCTCATATTGCCAGTTTAAAAGTGAGTTTGGAAGAATATCGTCATATTGTCACAGGCGCACGTCATTTACATTTAGTGGCTGAAGACAATAATAATGCTTTTGTAGTTGCTTTTCTAACTGTACCCGAAGATTCAACGGGTGTGGCGCATATTTTGGAACATACGACTTTGTGTGGTAGCCAGCGTTATCCAGTGCGTGATCCATTTTTTATGATGACACGTCGTTCACTCAATACTTTCATGAATGCCTTTACTAGCAGCGATTGGACAGCCTATCCTTTTGCCAGTCAGAACACTCAGGATTTTAATAATCTTTTGCAAGTTTACTTAGATGCAGTCTTTTTTCCTAACTTGCATCCACTTGATTTTGCACAAGAAGGACATCGTATTGAATTTGCTACTCTCGATGATCCCACGAGTGATTTGATATATAAAGGTATTGTTTACAATGAAATGAAAGGGGCTATGAGTTCTCCGATTAATTTACTCTGGGAGTATACGCAAAAACATTTATTTCCAACAATTACTTACCACCACAACAGCGGGGGTGAACCCAATGAAATTCTGCATTTAACGCATGAACAATTGAAAAAATTCCATGCAACCCATTATCACCCTTCCAATGCTATCTTCATGACTTATGGCAATCGCCCAGCCAGTGAACATCAACAAGCATTTGAAACTTATGCTTTATCTAAATTTCAACCCTTGGCTATTAACTTAACCATTCCAAAGGAACAACGTTATACTAAACCTTTACAAGTTACTGAATTTTATGATTTATCCGATGAAGAAGGCACAAAAGATAAAACACATATCATAATCGGTTGGTTATTAGGCGAAAATCGACATATTCGTGAAGTAATGAATGCCCATTTATTAGCCGGTGTTTTATTAAACAATAGCGCGTCTCCTTTACGTCAAGCTTTGGAAACTTCGTCATTGGGTAAAGCACCCTCAGCATTGTGTGGATTTAGTGAACAAAGTAGTGAAACCACATTTGTCTGTGGTATTGAAGGCAGCAATCCAGAACAAGCGGATGCTGTTGAACAACTAATTTTTCAAGTATTACAAACGGTTAAAGAACAAGGTATCCCTCAAGAGCAAATTGATGCCGTATTACATCAAATCGAATTAAGTCAACGTGAAATTAGCGGTGATGGTTTTCCTTATGGATTGAATTTATTACTAAATGCACTATCACCCATGCTTCATGGCGGTGATCCACTGGCAGTTTTAGATATTGATGCACCCTTAGCTACTTTGCGACAAGACTGTCAACAGCCTGATTTTATTCCACAATTAATTCAAACTTTGCTATTAGACAATCCACATCGTATACGACTTATCATGCAACCCGATGCACAATTGGCAAAGCAACAGCTTGAGCAAGAAATGGCACAACTTGCAACGTTGAAAGCGAATTTAACCACAGCAGAAAAAGAGCAAATTATCCAACAAGCTCAAGCCTTACAACAGCGTCAACAAACCAAAGATAATCCTGAAATATTGCCCAAAGTGGGTTTAAGCGATATTGCCGATGACTTATTGATTCCAGAAGGAATTAGCCAAAAAATTGCCGATATGCCCTGCACTTGGTTTGCGCGCGGTACCAACGGCATTGTTTACCAAACTATTGTTATTAACTTACCAGAATTTTCGCCGGAATTAATTGATCTACTAGCACTTTTTTGCGATTGTCTCACTGAAGTGGGCTGTGGTGACAAGGACTATTTGACTACAGCCGAATGGCAAGATTCCATCAGTGGCGGTGTAAGTGCTCGTTTATCTGTGCGCGGTGATGTCGCTGATTACCAACAAGTACGCGGCATTTTCACCTTATCTAGCAAATGCTTAGTGAGAAATCAAGCTGAAGTAGCGGTTTTATTACGTGAAACTTTAGAACATGCGCGATTTGATGAATTATCTCGTTTACGCGAATTAATTGCACAATTTCGTTCTGAATACGAATCAAATCTTACCGGACGTGCGCATCATTTGGCTTTACAAACCGCAACCAGTACAGTGAACTTGAGTGCGCAATTATCACATCGTTGGTATGGTATAGCAGCTTTTCACACTTTGAAAGCACTGGATGATCGTTTAAATGATGAAACCGCATTACGCACATTTTCTCAACAATTACAACAAATTCAAGCGCAACTATGCACAGCATCACGGCAATTTTTAATCATCGGTGAAGAACAGCAACAGGCGAATATCTTAGAAGCGGTGGCTCAATGTTGGCAAGAAAAAAATACCGCGACAATTCAATCGGATAATTTGTTTCTGACTTTGCCAATGCCAGCAACTGTTACACCCATTCGACAATTATGGACTACTAATACGCAAGTTAATTTTTGTGTAAAAGTTTATACCACAGTGGCAGCCAATCATCCGGATGCACCGATTTTAACTGTATTAGGACAATTTTTAGTCAATGGCTATTTGCATCAAGCGATTCGTGAAAAAGGCGGTGCTTATGGTAGTGGTGCGCAATATGACAGCGATACCGGTACATTTCGCTTTTATTCCTACCGCGATCCACGTTTATCAGAAACATTAGCGGATTTTGATCAAGCATTATGCTGGTTAGCTGATACGCAACATGAAGCACGGGCATTGGAAGAAGCTATTTTAGGTATTATCAGTCGCATTGATCGTCCGGGTTCTCCCGCAGGTGAGGCAAAAACTAGCTTCTTCGGTCATTTACATGGACGTACGCCACAACAACGGCGACATTATCGTCAACAAATTTTGCAAGTGACGCTGGCTGATTTACAACGTGTTGGGCAAACTTATTTTCAACCAGAAAAAGCCCATATTGCAGTGGTTAGCAATCATAAAACCGCCAGTCAACTGTCCGCCACTTTAGGGCTTGAAAGTCATACAGTGTAAAAATTTCTAAAGGTTTTGAAAATGCTTATTAAAATTAAACCGGCTTCAGTTATTCAATCATCTGAAATTACAGCAGAATCAGTCTATCAGCAACGTCGTCATTTTATCAAACGTTTTGCGCAAACAACGGTTGCAACGTTAGCAACACCTGCTTTGTTAACTGGTTGTTCATCAGAAGCGGATAGTGATGAAAAATTTATTGCAAGTAGTGATAAAACGGCTGATTTTGCTCATGTTGCAAAGAGTTCTTTTAGTACTGATGAAGAATTAACTTCTTTTGAAGCTGTGACGACTTACAATAACTTTTTAGAATTAGGCACAGGTAAACGCGCACCTGCACGCAATGCAAATCAGTTGGTTACACGTCCGTGGACGATTGAAGTAGAAGGTGAAGTTGAAAAATCCGGCATTATCGACATCGAAACCATTTTAAGTAAATTTTCCATAGAAGAGCGCATTTATCGCCTGCGTTGCGTAGAAACTTGGTCAATGGTTATTCCTTGGATCGGTTTTGCATTAAGTGAGTTGATTCAATATGTTAAGCCGACTTCAAAAGCTAAATTTGTTGAATTTCAATCTATTTATGCACCCGAACAATTACCAGCGCAGCAACAGCAATCTTTTGGGTGGCCCTATGTTGAGGCGTTACGCATTGATGAAGCGATGCATCCACTCACTATTATGAGCGTTGGTTTATATGGACAAATCCTGCCCAATCAGAATGGGGCACCGTTGCGTTTGGTTGTGCCTTGGAAATATGGTTTTAAAAGCATCAAGTCCATCGTTAAAATCCGCTTTTTGGCTTATCGTCCATTAACAACTTGGGAAAAAGAGTCACCTGGCGAATATGGTTTTTATTCTAATGTAAACCCGCAAGTGAGTCATCCGCGCTGGAATCAGAAGAAAGAACGACGTGTTGGTGATTTCTTTAAACGTCATACCCAAATTTTTAATGGTTACGCAGAAGAAGTCGCGCATTTATATGAAGGAATGGATTTGAATAAGCATTTTTAAATGTGCTGAACTCGATACAAAAGTCGTTCTTAACTTCGTGCCATGCATCAAAAATATTGATATTACAAAGGTGTATGACCAGTGCTATAGGGCGCAATAGTATTGCGCCGTATGTTTACGATACGATGTTGCCCAACCTATAGAATAAACGCCCTATTCAAACTAGCGATGATAGTTTGTCATGACCAATTCTTTTAGGCTAATGTCGGTGTTTCCATGTGGCGCAATACGCTAACGCTATTGCGCCCTATAGCCCTATAGCCCTAATTCTTATTTTACACATAGTACCGTTTGAAACACATCCTTTGGATGTCTATAATCAATAACACCTCAAATAACAATAATTATGCTAAACACACTCGGTTATAAGATTACCAAACAGATTTACGACAGTCCCAATTCCATCGTCCATCGCGCCGTCCGAAATGAGGATCAACAACCCGTCATTATCAAACAGCTTAAAGCGGACTATCCCACTCCTGCTGAATTAGCGCGTTATCGCCATGAATTTGAAATTCTTTCTCATTTAAAATTGCCGGGCGTGGTGCAAGTATATGATTGGGAACCGTATCAAAAAACTTTGCTATTGATCATTGAAGATTTTAGCGGAGATTCTTTAACATTTATTACTAAGCAAAATCCTCTTTCTTTAACTGAGTTACTCCCGCTCTTGATTCAAGTGGCAGATAGTTTGGGACAAATTCATGCCCATGACTTAATTCATAAAGATATCAATCCAAATAATTTAGTCTGTAATTTAGCAACGGGACAAGTCAAATTAATTGATTTCGGATTAGCCAGTCGTTTACCGCGTGAAAACCCAACGCTGCAAAGCCCTAACCAATTAGAAGGGACGCTGGCTTATCTCTCACCGGAACAAACCGGGCGGATGAATCGGACTTTAGACTATCGTACTGATTTATATTCACTTGGCGTGACTTTTTATGAGTTACTCACGGGGCAATTACCGTTTATTTCCAATGATCCGCTTGAAGTGGTACATGGGCATTTGGCAAAACGTCCGATCCCCCTCAGTGAACTCAATCCTGATGTGCCAGCAATATTATCGGATGTGGTGCTGAAATTGATGGCGAAGAATGCGGAAGACCGTTATCAATCGGCGTTTGGGTTGAAGCATGATTCAGAACACATTTTGGCAAATTTACCCGCGCCAGAAAATCTATCGAATTTTAAACTGGCACAACAGGATATTTCCAGTAAATTTCATCTCCCACAAAAACTTTATGGGCGGGAAGCAGAAATAGAAACCTTGCTCACCACCTTTGACAGAGTTACTGAAGGGCGTGCGCAAATGGTGCTGGTCGCAGGTTACTCAGGGATTGGGAAATCAGCTTTGGTGATTGCCCAAATCCAACCCGTGATGTGCGCCATCAGAATCGGTTAAAACTTCTGTA
>DYNN01000146.1 GCA_020721045.1 Thiomargarita sp.
CAACAGAAAGCGAATTATCAAATACATACATTTAAATATGTTTTTTGAAGCAGCTTTGGGAGATAACCCCTCACTCAGAAATGGGTGTGTATGTGTTGCTTAACGGTAACGTTTGGTAGCATAAATTTATCGGAACAGTGCACGATACTACGTTTATACACCCTATATTAATTATTTTTTTAGTAGATACAAATGCTTATTTCTTTACTTATATCGAATTTACGTTATTGTAACAATTGTACGCGAAACGCAACATAAAAGGTTGAACCAACCCCTACTGTGCTTTCTACCCAAATTCGCCCATGATGTGCCTCAACAATTTGGCGACAAATTGATAATCCTAAACCGGTACTCGTTTCACCAGCGGTGCCTACTGTGCTGGTTTTGGAAAAGGATTCAAATAGTTTTGGCAATTCATTTTGGGGAATTCCTTGTCCTTCATCTTTAATTAGGATAATAACTTCGTTATGACACTGTTTTACTTGAATCCAAACGCTTTTGTGAGAATGCGAATATTTAATCGCATTGCTGAGTAAATTATTAAGTATTTGTTGCATTTTTGATATGTCGATCATAAGGTGTGGAATATTTTGTTCATAATCGACATTAAGTTGTATTTGCTTAGTATTGGCTAAAATACGATTGAAAGACACCACGTTGTTGATAATTGGTAAAATATTTGTCAAGACAAGTTCCAACTCTAGTTGACCAGATTCAATTTTGGCGACATCAAGCAAATTATTAACTAAATCAAGGGATAAACGACTATTAATTTTTATCCAGTCAAGACATTGGCGTTGTTCTTCGTTAAAATTTTCAACGTTGTTTTCCTGTAGCATTTCTTCGCTCGCGATAATAATGCCAAGTGGATTACGTAAATCGTGTGCTGCCATACCTAAAAATAAATTTTTGCGTTCATTTTGTCGATTGGCTGCTTCAAGCGTATGATAAAGGTCTAAATTTTTTAATGCCATTGCGCATTGAGTTACCATAATTTGCAATAGGTGTTTATCATTTTCTGAAAGTGTATTGGTATCTTCAAAATAAATATAGCCAAATAAATGTTGGTAAAGTTCTAATGATAATAACAGAGCATTTGGAGATAAATTTTCTGCATAGTTCTTACTAACCATCGCATTACAAGTATTAATTAACGCACTATATTGCAGCGGTTCACAGTGATGATCGGCAAATTTTCCCGTTCCCATGTGAATCGTTGTGCGCCATTTTTCTACGCAAAGTTCTGCATTATCTATGGTAGCAATAAGTAAATTATTTGTAGCCGCCGGACAAAGTTGCGTAATTTGGTTTAGCATGTTGGCAAAAAGTTCTTTCTGTGGTTGAATTTTATAAAGAACAGGCGCCGCTTCAATAATTTTACTCAAGCTTTGTTGATAATGTGCCATCGTTGCTAGGTCTTGATAAGCTTTTAATGTCGTGCGCAATGTGGTGTAGAGTCGTTGTGCGGTCAACTCGGTTTTATCTTTATAATCATCAATATCATAGTGTTCAATTACATACCGTTCTGGCGCACTGCCGGGTTGTCCTGTACGAACAATTAGACGAATCTCTCGGTTACACAATTCATTACGGATATAATTAATCAAACGCAATCCCGCATCTTCTGTTTCCATGACAATATCTATTAGAGCCACTGCAAAATTGGATTCATTCGCTAAAATTTCTCGTGCTTCGTTGCTTGACATTGCACTGAACAGCTCGATTTTTTTGCCTTTGAAGACCAAATCGCTCAGACTCAGTTTAGTCACAGCATGAACTTCTGGTTCGTCATCAACAACTAGAATTTTCCATGATGTCTGCGTATTGGCTATTGTCGCATTACGCTTAAATGTACCATTTGTAGTATCAGTGGATAATACGTTATTGGAAAATTTACTGGATAATAATCACGAATCAGTTTCATTAAAAAAGTCCATTTTTATATTGATAACTTTAGTTTATATGCAAACGTCTGTATTTATGCAAATTATATTCCTAAATTTATTGTTTATTTTCAATTAATTATATTCGAAGAAAAGCTAATATAAAATTGACTGCCAGCACCTACTTGGCTTTGGCAATTAAGTATTCCATTGAGACGGGTCATGACTAAATTGTAACAAATGTACATTCCTAATCCGGTACCACCTCTGCCACGCTTGGTAGTATAAAACGGTTCAAACAATTTTTCTAAAACTTCAGGATTCATTCCCCTACCAGTGTCACTATAATTTAAATAAACCTGTTCGCCCTCACTATATGCGTGAATATTGATCTTACCCGCCAATTGTCCTTCATCAAAACCATGACTCCAGCTATTTAACATGAGATTACTAAGAATTTGACCAATAATACCTGGATAACTATATAAATTAAGCGTAGTAGGACAATCAACTTTTATCGTGATAGCTGTTGATTTAAATTTACTTTCTAAACTAGTCACAATATCGCAGATAATTTCATGCAACCCAAATAATCGCGGGTTTTCTAACGACTGATCGATAGAAGTACGTTTAAAACTACCGACTAATTCTGCTGCTCGCCGTAGATTTGACATAGTAAGTCCACTGGCAACTAACAATTTCCCTAAAGCTGCTACTAATTCTGTTTCACTTACATCCTCTTGATTTAACATAAAATTGACTGTACGTGTCGTTTCTTCAATAGTTGAAGCAGCAGTAAGTGCAATTCCAATAGGTGTATTAATTTCATGTGCAAATCCAGAGACTAATCGACCTAATGAAGCCATTTTCTCACTTTGTATTAACTGGTCGCGCGTTTGCTGTAATTCTTCAATCGTGGTTGACAACTCGGTATTCAGTTTATTCAATGCCTTACGTTGCTGTTCTAATTGTACATTTTTCTTAGTTAATTCACGTTGAGTATTCGATAATTCATTATTCAATTGAGTTAACTCTTCGTATAACTGACGATCTTGTCCAACAGTATTATGCGTAGCTCGCATCTGTTCCTTTATTGCCTGACGTAATCTATTCGCTTGCTCGTTATTGATTTTCATCAATTCCTCAAAAAATTGATTGGCACTAGCAGGTGTTTTAGTGCCTACAATAAACATATTATCGCCATTCATTCCACCAGAAAAATGTAACAATATTGTGCGTGAATCAACTGTAATAGTGAGTGGCCAATCTAATGTAACACCACGTTGTTTAAGTTCTACCAGAAAATTTGCTGCTTTTTCCCTACTATCAAGATCAAATACGGTAATAAATAGTTGATTAATTTTGATTTTACTGTCTAAACCAATTTCATCGCATAGTAATTCAAGTATTTTACCTTGTGTATTACAAAGTAGGGAAATACCGATAGATTTTATACTTAATGGATTTAAATTCATTGAATTATTGGATTAATTAGTTGATTAGAAACGTCTATTGCTTGCTGTGCATTGATAGAATATGCATCTGCCCCCACTTGCCGCCATAATTCTGGCTCTAAATTAAAGGGATAACCACCCACCATAATCTTAACGTTTTTACAATCGGGGTCTGCACGTACCGCTGCAATTAACGCTTCTGCTGCTCGCACGTGAAAAGTCATAGTTACCGAAATCGCTAATAAATCTGCACTACGATCTTTTAATTCCTGCAAGATGCTGGTAGTTGGTGTATTAGCACCCAAGTAATAAGTATCCCAACCTTCCATTTCAAAGAAATCAGCCACCATACGTACACCTAATTCGTGTAAATCGCCGCCAACACAAGTAGCAACCATGGTCTTATCTTGCTTGTCAGTAGAAAAAATGTAGGTGTAAAGTTGCGACATAATCAGTTGAGTGGCAGCCGTGCAGTAATGTTCTTGAGCAACGCTGATTTGATTCATTTGCCATAAACGCCCAATTTCATATTGAGTGCGCTGAAATACATTTAAATAGATTTCTTTTACATTTACAGCTTTATTTTCAACAGCATCTAAAATGAGACGACTTGCAAGATGACGTTTACCTTGTAACAAATGTTCTAAATACTGTTGCGCTAATTCTGCTTGTGGATGCGCATCCTCAATAAATGGTTCAATTTCAGTGGGTAATAGTGGCAATTGCTGTAAACCTTGTTCGATGTATTCATCGATTAGTGTGCTATCAACTTGATATATCTGCAATTGTTGTTGTAATATGCTGTTTACCAATTTCAAATTACGTGCGAGTTCTTCGGAAGTAACGTTCATACCGTTGAGCAATACTTTAGCCCAACCAATGTAATTACCGAAGAAAGAAGGGTATCCAGCTGCAATCGCCTCAGCTAAATAAGTGAGATGATAACGATTGTCTTGCATGACAAAATGTCTAACATCTTTACCATACATAGTATTTAATTCAGGATGTTGCTTGTAATATTCATCTGTAATTACTTTAGCAAAAAATTCTTTTTTTACATCAATCAAATGACTGATTTCAATGCGTGTGGTGTTAGACATAAAAATAGATTCTACATATATGAATTTTAAGGATTAAATCCTTTCTATGCGACTTCTAAGAACAAATATACTCAAAAAAACAAATTTTGTTTGCTTTTGGTACTAATTTCAATCCCTTGGGAATATTTACGTGTGACTGTTGATGCTGTTCTCCTTGATACCATTGCTGATAACTGGGTTCATCAATCCAATAAGTTACTATCCAAATTTCATCAGGATTTTCATGTGGACTGATCACATCTAGGCGAACAAATCCCAACACATTATCAACAAAGTGGGGACGATTTTGAAATGCAATTTTGACTTCTGCTGTCATGCCATTAGCAACGATAAATTTACTGATTGCCACAAACATAATTTTACTCCTGCCATAAGATGCGTGCCATTTTTGGACAGTATTGCGAAACTTAAGACTGTCAATGAATTGTAAACTAACAACCTTGCTTATATCAAGATTATTTTCATTTTATTAATTGCTTATGAGAAGGGTTAAATTGAGAATTGCTAGTGAACTGCATATGCTTTGTGCATAATACCCCTACAACTATTATCTCGTTCCCACATGCCATGTGGGAATGCAATCAAGACGCGCTGCGTCATGAAGTGGCAACCCACCATTCTGTATAAACTGGGATCAAA
>DYNN01000227.1 GCA_020721045.1 Thiomargarita sp.
CATTCATATTTAATTTTCACTCAACTGAGCAAGCATAGGGTGTATAAGCAAAGCGTCATACACCTTTGTTTCTGAAGAATGTCGCAGTAGTTGCAGCGTAATCATTCCATTGTAGTAAAATAAAAGGCGTGCAGACTCGGAAAGGGTTTGCGCGCTTTTTTAATTGATAAAATTATAACGCTATGTGGAGAGAAACAATGAATCGAGTTATCGTTGAGAATCAATGTTTGACGGAACTGAAACAAGTTTCTTCGGATAAATTGGAGGAAGTGTTGAGTTTCTTGCGTGACTTGAATCAAAATACTCATTTTGCACAAAATAACCAAAATACCAGTTCAGATTCAGTGGACGCGCTGAAAATATTGTTGGACATGTCGCAACCAACGGATTTTACTGATTTAGCCGAAAATTTTGATAAATACACCGGCAATCGGCAAGCTGGATTTCGGGCATTAATGTTAGAAACTGTATGATTAAGTATAGAATAACGTGCAATATCGCAGTGGTTGTAACTTAATCATTCCATATAGTAAAATAAATTGTATTGTAGTAAAATAAAAGGCGTGCAGACTCGAAAGGGTTTGCGCGCCTTAGTTTTTTTAACTGGAGAAGAACTGTGTAAATTTCTCCCTTCCCCTATCTGACAATAAATTATTGAAAAATAATGTCATATTATATATTTGAAATTCCGTCTTCAACAGGTGAAGCTATTGATATCGTAGCTGCTGACCCAGATGCCCCAGATGCACCCGCTTATACCCACTATGCTTATACAGTGGGTTCTGTCTCTAAAGAAAGTGATGTAAAGTCCCGTCGTGGAATACCATTTGATAGCTTGCGTGACTGGAATAAGTTGTTGTCGGATTTTCCACAAGTCAATGAAAAAATTGACTCTAAGGAAGAATATTATCCGGGTCAAAGTGTTATTGAGGAAGGTGCTACAGACCCAAATTTTCACGTCAATACGGTCATGCGTCTTGGTGCCCTTGAATTGTTGGCTAATATTTCCTCAGGGCGCATTTCTGCCAATGATAAAGACCCCTTTCCTCATCAATTGGCATTGCAACAATATGCTAAAGCACATGAGAACCAATTGCAACGTCTTCTAATTGCCGATGAAGTTGGACTAGGCAAAACTATCGAAATCGGTTTGATATTAAGAGACTTACTGATTGCACGCGGTATTAGTAATTTTAGCTGTCTTTATCTCACCAAAGGCGGGCTTTTAGAAGATGTGGACTTGAAATTAAAGTCGGTGATGCATGGTGCAATAGAAGGACAAAGCATCGTCCAAGTGCAAAATTCATTTAGGCAATATGGCAACTCCCAGATTAGTGGAGTTCACGGAGTTCACATAGCCAGCTTAGATGCGGCTAGTACATTGAGTTGTTGAAATATGGGATAATAGAGGGAGTCAAAATTCAC
>DYNN01000147.1 GCA_020721045.1 Thiomargarita sp.
AGACATGACATGTACCTTATGGCGATAACCAAGCCCGTGTTATGTTGACAATATATAAAGGGCACGGGATAAAACTCGTGCGTTGGTAGATTCACCCGACAGTTTTTCTGTCGCAGTTGCTAAAACTTGCTCATCGTAGGTTTTGGTAAGTAAAAAGAATCGGTAAAAAAGATCGATCGTGTTATTATCAATCATTAGCAATGAGGTTGCCAATCCTAACCCAAGAATTGGCAAGGATAATTTTCTAAGCAGAAGTTTCTTGATGATAGCGGGCAATACGTTCCACTTCATTTTTTGAACCTAAAATAACTGGTACACGTTGATGCAATGCGTTGGGTTGAATATCTAAAATTCGCTCATGTCCAGTCGTACTTACACCACCTGCTTGTTCAATGATAAAAGACATTGGATTAGCTTCATAGAGTAAACGCAATTTTCCGCCTTGTTGTTTTATTTTGCTATCAACTGGATACATAAAAACGCCGCCACGCGTTAAAATGCGATGCACTTCAGCAACCATAGAAGCAATCCAACGCATATTAAAATCTTTACCACGCGCACCCTCTTTACCCGCTAAACATTCGTCAATATAACGTTTAATTGGGGGTTCCCAAAAACGCATGTTAGACGCATTAATCGCAAATTCAATGGAATCTTCAGCAATAGTTAAATTGGGATGAGTTAAAACAAATTCACCAATATTTTGATCCAAAGTAAAGCCATTAACCCCTCTACCCGTAGTCAAAACAATCATTGAGGATGGACCGTAGAGTGCGTAACCTGCGCAGATTTGTTTAGTGCCAGATTGTAAAAAATCTTCCTTAGTTGGATTTTCCACACCGTCTGGACAACGTAAAATTGAGAAAATAGTACCTACAGAAACATTAACATCGATATTGGAGGAGCCATCTAGTGGATCGAATAATAACAAATATTTACCGCGTGGATATTGAGGCGGAATTAAATAAACGTCATCCATTTCTTCAGAAGCCATGGCAGCTAAATGACCAGCCCACTCATTTGATTTGATAAAGACATCGTTGGAAATAACATCTAACTTCTTTTGAGTTTCGCCTTGAATATTTTCAGTAGCAGCACTGCCCAATACGCCAATTAATGCACCATGATTGACTAAATTGGAAATGACTTTGCAAGCGGTAACAATATCGTTTAACAGAGAGGTAAAATCCCCTGTTGCATTTTGAATACGTCTTTGTTCTTCAATAATATGTTGAGTAATGGTCGTACGATGATTATGCATGATTTAGACTCTTTGTGGTGAAATTGCTATACGATAAACTATTCATAATATAGTTATTTTAAACTCAATTTTTGTTATGTAAAGAGAATTATATCAAGAACTAGGTTGCTTTAAATGATGAAGTATATTTTCTGCATAATCTATTATTTTTTGTTATGATAATCAGCTTATAATTGATTTATCTAGCACGAACTTTCTTGGAGAATGAAGACGCATACATCTTCAGTACACAGCGACTGTTGTCGTTGTTTCATTTTGTAACGATTAAATATAAAAATAAATTTTTGTTCTTTTGAACTTTGGCGGTTGCGGAGGAAGGTCAAATATGGCAGTGGAACTTTATAACGATGGTACACATAAATGTATCGGATTTTATGATTTAGTAGTTGGTGAAGGGGTACAAGCGAATCAATTTCTGATTGTTAATGGCAATCATTCGGCATTGCTAGACCCAGGTGGAGACCTTATTTATAACGAACTGTTTATGCATTCTTATAAGTATTTGTTTACCAAAAATTTAGATTACGTTATTGGCTCACATCAAGACCCAGATGTACTTTCGTCTTTGGACAAATGGTTAGTAGGTAGTGATTGCCAAGTTTTAGTCCCCGCTTTGTGGGAACGATTTATTACCCATTTTGCAACGCCTGGACGCATTAAAGATCGCGTTAAAGGTATTCCGGATCGGGGTATGGATATTACGTTGGGATCAACAATTCTTAAAGCCATTCCTGCGCATTTTTTACATTCTGAAGGTAACTTTCATTTTTATGATCCCGTGAGTAAAATCTTATTTTCTGGTGATTTAGGTGCTTCTTTGGTACCCGAACTAGAAGATGAACCGGTTGAAGATTTTGCAGCACACATTCCAATGATGGAAGGCTTTCATCGACGTTACATGTCAGGCAATAAAGTATGTCGTTATTGGGTCAATATGGCACGTAAACTGGATATAGAATGGCTTGTGCCACAACATGGGCGTTCATTCAAAGGTAAAGTGATGATTGAACAATTTTTCTCTTGGCTGGAAAACCTAGAATGCGGGGTTGATATCATCACCCAAGACAGTTATAGAATTCCATAAACTGAAATATTGCTTGATTCAATATAATTGTTAAGTCAATCATACATCTCTCAAAGGTATTTTTAGATGGCAATCGAACTCTATAATGATGGTAATCATAAGTGTGTTGTTTTTCATGACTTAGTTTCTGTCGAGGGCATACAGTCTAACCAATTTTTGATCGTCAATGGCGGACATTCTGCTTTAATCGATCCGGGTGGCGATTTGATTTATAACGATTTATTCATGCAATCTTATAAATACTTATTTACTAAAAATTTAGAATTTATCATTGGTTCACATCAGGACCCAGATATTATTTCCTCATTAGATAAGTGGCTTGTTGGTAGTGATTGTCAAGTCATTGTGCCCGCATTATGGGAACGCTTTATCCCTCACTTTGCCTCACCAGGTAAAATCAAAAATCGTCTCATTGCTATTCCTGAATCTGGTATGGATATTCAATTAGGAGATGTTACAATTAAAGCAATTCCTGCGCATTTTTTACATTCTGAAGGCAATTTCCAATTTTATGATCCAATTAGTAAAATTTTATTTTCCGGTGATATGGCAGCATCAGAAGTAAATACCAGAGAAGAAATGCCAGTAAGAAATTTTGACTTACATATTGCAAAGATGAAAAATTTTCATCAACGCTATATGAGAAGTAATAAAGTTTGTCGTTTTTGGGTTAATATGGTACGTGAGTTGGATTTAGAATGGATTGCACCGCAACATGGGCAACCTTTACAAGGAAAAGCAATGATTGAACAATTTTTCAATTGGATCGAGAACTTAGAATGTGGCATTGATTTGATAACACAAGATCATTATCAAATTCCTTAATCATTAAATTTCGTGAACCGTCACTTGTGTACAAAATTTGCTGAAACACAAGCGGCGGTTTAAAATAAACAATATATTATGCGAGTTATCTCATTAAAAAATTGAATTACCCTGACCAATGATAATTTTTACTCAAGTCAGCAAACGTTACCCTAATGGCTATGAAGCACTGAAACAAGTTAATTTTCATTTAAAACGTGGAGAAATGGCATTTTTAACTGGACATTCAGGTGCGGGAAAAAGTACATTGCTACGTTTAGTATCGCTGATTGAACGTAACACTGAAGGACAAGTGGTTGTAAACGGACAATTGCTCAATCGGTTGCCCACCAATCGCATCCCAGTCTTACGACGTAGCATTGGCATGGTTTTTCAAGAACACCGTCTACTGTTTGATCGCACCGTATTTGATAATGTGGCTTTACCGCTAATTATTGCGGGCTACCGTCATCAAGATATTCGTCGTCGGGTACGTGCTGCATTAGATAAAGTGGGTTTATTAAATAAAGAAAGAAGCTATCCTATTACCCTAGCCGGCGGACAACAACAACGTGTCGGTATTGCACGGGCAGTTGTCAACAAACCACCGATCCTATTAGCAGATGAACCCACCGGCAATCTTGACCCCGGGTTAGCGCGAGAAATTATGAAATTATTTATGGAATTCAACCAAGTGGGCGTAACCGTCCTTATTGCATCACACGCTTTGAGTTTAATTAAAAGCATGGGCTATCGTACGTTGATTTTACAACAAGGTAGCCTCATTGGTGACACCTACCCACGCACCTAATGAAACGCCTTATACGCCCGCAACCCCCCGTCCGTCCTACCCCAGTACCGCGCAGTCAATCGTTGCGTCTTTTAAATCATGCTTGGTTATCACACCACATTTATCTCTTCTTTTTTAGCTTGGGACAATTACTTCGCACCCCATTACCCAGCTTGATGACAGCCGCTGTCATAGGAATTGCGCTTGCCTTTCCAACGGGTTTATACCTTTTATTAGAAAATTTCCAACAAATTAGCCAAAATTGGGGGGGAACAGTACAAATTTCCTTATTTCTCAAAGCAGAAGTCGGTGATGAAAATACACAAATCTTGATTGAACAATTGCGTCAATGGGATACAATTGAAAATGTACGTTTAATTACGCCCGCTGAAGCCCTACAAGAATATCGCCAACTCTCTGGTTTTGGCGATGCTTTAGAAATGTTAGAAGAAAATCCATTACCCGCAGTATTAGTAATTAAACCACACTTAACTCAAGAAAACACTGAAATTTTAGTCAAAAAATTAGCACAATTACCAGAAGTTGATATTGCCCAACTTGATATGCAATGGTTAAAACGATTATTTGCCATGATTACTATCATGCGACAAGGGATTTTGATTTTATCCTGTTTACTTGCATTAGCCGTGCTTTTAACGATTGGCAACACCATTCGTTTAGCAATTTACAATCGACGCGAAGAAATTGAAGTGCACAAATTATTTGGCGCAACCGATGCATTTATCCGTCGCCCCTTTTTATACAGCGGTTTATGGTACGGTTTCTGTGGAGCTTTAATCGCTTGGGTATTAGTCAATGGCTCTTTTTGGCTGCTACAAGAACCCGTAAAACACCTCACAGCCTTATATTATAGCCAGTTTGAATTAATTACTTTGAATATTTTTGCAGGATTAATCTTACTTGCCAGCGGTATTTTATTGGGATTAATTGGAGCGTGGCTATCAGTTGGACGACATTTAAAAGATATTCAACCGCGATAATTGGTGGATAATTTTCCCATCCTTATCATCAATGCCATTAAGTTAAGCGTTTCCCCACTTTTTTAAAGGGGGCAGGGGGGATTT
>DYNN01000064.1 GCA_020721045.1 Thiomargarita sp.
TGACGATTGACGATTGACGATTGACGATTGACGATTGACGATTGACGATTGCATGAATTTTATCCCCAGTTTGAGTTAGAACATGCATTTTAGAATAATTGAAAACTAAAATACACTTTCAAATTAATAAAAACAAAAAGATATAAAGTAATAGTGATATAGTATGGAAGTGATATATGACACTATCGCTTATGTGCTTCACATTTGCTAAGTGAATTATAAAATACGTGATTGATAGTAATTGACTCATATCAAGGCGATAAATTTTACACTAATAGATAATTGAGCCTTCTTTAGTATTCATCCACTATTTTATCAACTCACTTAGGAGATTAAATCGTGAGCGAAGTCTTGACTAAAACGATGGCTCGCAATATTTATTACGGCGGCTCGTTATTTTTTCTACTCCTATTTTTGGGGTTGACTCTTCATACCGAAATGAAACTACCAGAACGCGATAATCGTGGTGCAATCACTGAACAAGTGGCACATGGTAAGCGTCTTTGGGAAGAAAATAACTGTATTGGTTGTCATACATTACTTGGAGAAGGCGCGTATTTCGCCCCCGAATTGGGTAATGTTTACACCCGTTTTGGTAACAGTACTGATGTAATTAAAGGCTTTATTAAAGGTCGTCCCGCCGATGGTATTCCCAATCGTCGCAGTATGCCGCAGTTTAATTTTACTGATGATGAACTTGAAGCGATTGCTCAATTTCTAAAATATGCATCAGAAATAAATACTACTAAATGGCCACCTAATATCCAAGGCTAACTAATTAATAATCAAAGGAGTATTCTGAATATGCAATACAAATCTCAATCGGTTGCCAAGCCGTATTTTATTGCAGCGATTGGCTTATTTATTGGTCAAATCCTGTTTGGTCTGGTCATGGGACTACAATATGTCTGGGGTGATTTTCTATTCCCTGCTATTCCGTTCAACGTTGCACGAATGGTACATACTAACTTATTGATCGTTTGGCTGTTGTTTGGTTTTATGGGTGCAGCTTATTACTTGATTCCTGAAGAAGCAGAACGTGAATTGGAAAGTCCCGCACTTGCCATGCTCATGTTTTGGATTTTCTTAGTGGCTGGCGCATTGACTGTACTTGGTTATTTGTTAGTTCCCTATGCTGGACTTGCAAAACTAACTTTTAACTCACTGTTACCAACAATGGGACGAGAATTTTTAGAGCAACCTACAATCACTAAAATAGGTATTGTCATTGTTGCCTTATCTTTCTTATATAATGTGGGTATGACAGTACTCAAAGGGCGTAAAACAGTAGTGAATTTGGTACTGATGACCGGTTTAGTCGGCTTGGCTGTCATGTTCCTCTTTTCTTTCTACAATCCCGATAATTTGGTCAAAGATAAATTTTATTGGTGGTGGGTAGTCCATTTGTGGGTGGAAGGCGTGTGGGAATTAATCTTAGGTGCAATTCTCGCCTATGTGTTGATTAAAACCACCGGTGTTGATCGTGAAGTGGTTGAAAAATGGTTATATGTCATCATCGCCATGACCTTGATCACCGGTATTATTGGTACTGGTCACCATTACTTCTGGATTGGTACACCTGAATATTGGCAATGGTTTGGTTCAGTATTCTCCGCTTTAGAACCGATTCCCTTTTTCATGATGACGGTGTTTGCCTTTAATATGGTCAACAAACGTCGCCGTGAACATCCTAATAAGGCTGCTGTTTTATGGGCTTTAGGTACAGGTGTAATGGCTTTTCTTGGTGCTGGCGTATGGGGCTTTTTACACACTTTAGCACCCGTTAATTACTACACGCATGGTACTCAAATCACCGCAGCACACGCTCATATGTCTTTCTACGGTGCTTATGTGATGATTGTTCTGACGATTATTTCCTATGCCATGCCTTTGCTACGTGGACGGGCTGCTGCTAATAGTAATAAAGCACAAGTGGTTGAAATGTGGAGTTTTTGGTTGATGACAATTTCCATCGTTTTCCTCACCTTATTCCTGACTGCAGCGGGCATTCTTCAAGTTTATTTGCAACGTGTAGCGGACGTACCTCTCCCTTTCATGGTAGTACAAGATAAAATTGTATTGTTTTATTGGTTGCGTGAAATAGCTGGCTTGGTATTCTTTATCGGTTTAATGATCTATGTGTGGAGTTTCTTCGTTAAAGGTGAAGAAACAAAAACTGCATAGAAATTACTATTTTCCATAACCCCTCCTGAGTAAAGTAGGGTGTATAAGCGCAGTGTCATACACCAATTTTTGAAACTTTCACGCTTATTGGTGCATGACGTTTCGCTTATACACCCTACAATTTTTCCTTAACTTAATGACATTGACCCTACACGTGTCCTCAAACGAAAATCATTATTTTTAATCAAAACATATAAAAATCAGGTCATGAAAACGCATAATATATGGCATTATCTCTCCATTACGCCAACCCTCATTGCCTTGTTTGGTATCACTATTTTTAGCATCTTAATTTTAGCAGATGTAGTGCAAGAGAGAAAATTACTACTGGTCGCAGCTTTCGCTTTTGCTGATTTTATCACTATATTAGCAGGATTAGGTGGCATTATTTACTTGTTTAATCCGGCTAAAACAACCCACGCCAAAAATTGGGTTTGGATCAACGTCGGCTTATTTTTCTTTGCCACTTTTACAGGTGTCGCTTTGTTTATGCAACTTTAAACAAGGAAAATTTCATGGACGATCGCACTCAACTGAAACTTCCCGGCGATTTAGCCATGTGGATTTTCATCTATGCCGAATTGTTAGTTTTTGGCATCTTTTTTCTCGGTTACGCCTTTACTCGCGCCTATCATGTTGAATTATTTAATAACGGACAAGCAACTTTGAACAAAGAATTGGGTGCACTTAACACTTTTGTATTAATTACAGGTAGTTACTGTGTGGTGCGCGCTGTTGCTGCCATACGTCAAGATCACGTTAATACTTGTGTACATTGGCTAGGTGCCGCTTTATTCAGTGGATTGATTTTTTTAATTGTTAAAGTCTTTGAATACAAAGATAAATTTGCCGCAGGTTATGATTTAGATACAAATACATTTTTCATGTTTTATTTCTCTCTAACTTTTTTTCATTTTATGCACGTTATTTTAGGAATGATCATTCTCGGCTTTATGCTCGTTAAAACCCGGCGTGGTGGTTACAGTGCCCTTGATCATTTTGGTTTAGAAAGCGGCGCATCCTATTGGCATATGGTTGATTTAGTTTGGGTCGTTTTATTTCCACTGCTTTACGTAATGAAATGAATCCTACTCACAATGAGGTAAAAATGTCTGATAACCCGCATACTTCTTGGCTACGACCTTGTACAGCAATATGGCTATTTTTAATGCTACTGACAGGTTTTGCATTGGGCGTTGGTAAAATGGGACTCAGCGGCAATGTAGTGATGACTGTATTGCTGCTAACAACCATATGGAAAGGGCAGTTAATTGCTGATCACTTCATGGCACTACGTCAAGCACCACCACTGTGGCGATTTATTATCTGGGGTTGGTTGTTAATTATCGCACTGGGTGTGAGCTTAGCCTATACCTTATAACGCTTTGAATGGAGAGAGCTTTATGTCTAATGAAAACACACAAACACCGTTTTACTTACCTTCTGGCAATGAAATCAAACTATTTGAACACGCTTATCGACATCAACTACCTGTTTTAATTAAAGGTCCTACAGGTTGTGGTAAAACTCGCTTCGTCAGCTATATGGCAGCCAGTTTGGGACGACCTTTATACACCGTAGCTTGTCATGATGATTTAACTGCCGCTGATTTGGTTGGTCGACATTTGATTGGTAGTGGTGCGACGTATTGGCAAGATGGTCCTTTAACTAGAGCCGTGCGAGAAGGGGCAATTTGTTATCTGGATGAAGTGGTCGAAGCCCGTAAAGACACTACTGTTGTATTACATCCATTGACCGACGATAGGCGCATTCTACCGATAGAACGTACTGGTGAGAAATTAGAAGCACCGCCTGAATTCATGTTAGTTGTCTCCTACAATCCCGGTTATCAACATGCTTTTAAAGGTATGAAACCAAGTACCCGTCAACGTTTTGTCGCTATGCGTTTCCAATATCCCAATAGCAAATTAGAACAGGAAGTGATTATCGGAGAAACGGGTATTTCAAATGAGCAAGCAGAGCGTTTAGTTAATTTAGCCAATGCGTTACGTGCTTTAAAAGGTTATGATTTAGAAGAAGCAGCCTCTACTCGTTTATTAGTCTATGCTGCAACCCTTATTCACAGTGGATTATCAATGGTAGATGCTTGTCGTGCGGCTTTGGTGGAACCACTCAGTGACGATGATGAAACCATTCATGCGTTAATGGAAGTCGTCAATGCAACATTTGGTGTTTAACATGAGTTCAATATAAATGGAAGAACAAGTCGGTCAAATTTGGCACAGATTTATTACTCGTTTAGCGCGGACAGAGTATCCAGAAGCTGTAGTGCACCTTGATGAAGTACGTCGTACCGTTGGCATTTTGTTTCGTGCTTTGGGTGGAGACGGCGGTCTGCGCGTAGAAGCCGCTACAGCAACACATTATCAAACACGGCGCAATTGGTTACAGCGCATTGCCGGTGCTGCACAACAAGTTGAATTGGCTTGGCGTAGTACAGAAACTTTATGTCTACCCGCACAGTTAGCACTGTTTCCAGAAACAATACTAAACCGCGAATTGTATTTATGGTTAGCCGCTTTAGCCGCTTTTCACCCCGATACTGTCACTCAGCAATTTAACTGGTTTCTTGCTAATCAAGTTGCTACTCGTGATATTTTAGCGCGCTTTCCTGGTTTGCGCTCTCGTTACCAACGGCTCATGGAAGCCACACTCACATTGCGACCTGATCCTGCGCATTTACCTCCAGATGAAAGTGTGCGTGAAACTGCGATTCAAGCCGCGTTGCGTGATCCCGGCAGCATTAATCACTACCCAATAGCACAACGCCAACCGATGGCTGTGTGGTTGTGGTTACATCCAGAGCCGCCACTACTTACAGGGAAAAGTCAGCCGCGTAAAGATAATGCAAATGTCGATAGTGGTGATAGTGATGGTCAATCGCAAGCCGCACGAGAGCAAAGAAAGAAAAAAGGTGAAAGAACCGAGCCACCCGATGGCAAATCAGGACTTTTGGCTTTTCGCTTTGAAAGCTTATTTACACGTGCAGAATATGCCAAAGTCGATCGTACCGAAGATGAAGAAGAAGATTTAGCAAAAGCCCAAGATGCGTTAGAAGACATGGATCATATTACTGTCACTCAAGCGGAGAAAAAAGCAGCAGTGAGTTTACGCTTTGACCTTGATTTACCAGCTCAAGAGCAAGATGACTATATACTTGAAGGTGATATTTTGCTACCTGAATGGGATTGGAAACGAGGTGAATTGCGTAATAATTACTGTTGCTTACAAACCATGATTACTAAAAATGCGCCCGCTGTTGAATTACCACAACATTTACGTCGTAGTGCACGAAAATTACGTCATCAATTTCAAGCGGTTGCCCCATTACGCAGTTGGCATCGCCATCAAAATGAAGGAAGTGACATTGATCTCGATGCTTGGTTGAGTCATACCACTGATATTCTCTGTGGACATGCGCAAGTAGAAAGCGGACTTTATCGAGATTTTCGTGGTGGCAATCGTGATTTAGCATGTTTGTTATTAGCTGATTTGTCTTTGTCCACAGATGCTTGGATTAATAACAGTGCGCGAGTCATTGATATTATTCGTGACAGTTTATTTTTATTTTCTGAAGCCTTACACAATACAGACGACCGTTTCGCACTCTACGGTTTTTCTTCACGTCGACGCGATCATATACGTTTTCATCATTTAAAGACTTTCAAACAAAACTACAATGCTGCAACACGTGGTCGTATTCAAGCAATTAAACCCGGTTATTATACGCGCATGGGTGCAGCAATTCGCCATGCCACCAACCTATTGATAAAAGAGTCAAATAGTCAACGTCTGCTTTTGCTGCTCACTGATGGCAAGCCCAATGATTTGGATCATTATGAAGGGCGTTATGGTGTAGAAGACACACGTCACGCCGTATTACAAGCGCGTAAAAAGGGATTACAAGTTTTTTGTGTCACGATTGATGAGCGAGCAGAAGATTACTTGCCTCACTTATTTGGTGCACAACACTATGTATTGATTAGGAAAGCGGAGGATTTGCCAAAGACATTGCCGTTGCTATATATGCGTTTAACCCAAACATAAAAACTAACGCGAGTTCGATATAAATATAGCCATAAGATTCAACAGGTAGCCAAAAGGTGTATGACGCTTCGCTTATACACCCTACGAGCTAGCATAACTAATCAGTCAAATAATTTAGGGATAACACCCCTGCGAGGGGTGTTATCCCTTATATCCCTTTGAGTTTTCGCCCGCCCCTTAATCTATCGGCGTGATATTCAACGCTGTAAATTCATCATCATCATACCAAACCATTGGCATCAACAACTGACCGTCGCAACGATTTTCAACCCGTTCGGGGAAAATTTCTGCCCAAGCGTGTCCCTTCCATGTGGGTTTTCAGTTTCGGAGGGATAACACTCCTTCGAGGGGTGTTATCCCTTGGGTTTTCTCCGGTGTCAGGGATTTATCCCAGCTTTCTGCAAGCTAGTCTATGCCGTTTTACTCCCGTCACTTACTAATTTTGCAATTGCCCCGTGGCATCGTAAAACTGTTGGGTGCTGTATTCAGACACCGGCAACTTCGACACCGTACCGACTGATTCAACGTAATCTATAAAAGATTGCGCGTATTCCAAGGAAGTCATTTCTACTTTTTTGGGATCGGCAGAGACCGTGGCAAAGGTCTGATAACCGTCTTTACCCGAAGCTAAAAAGTCGCTGGTCACCACCACGTAGGTGCGTGCCAAGTCAATAGCAACCCAATCGCTATCAGCCTTTAACTTCACTTGTACGTTAGAGAAGCGTTTACCTTTGGGTTTGGAAAGGTCAACCGTCCACCGTAGACCAGAAGCATACGGATAAGCACCGCTGTTGCTACTCGAAGCCAGGGTGAAATCCAGTGCGTCTTCAAGTACCGCGACTAACTCGGCGCCGGTCAGGTCCAGATTGACCAAAGTATTGGCAAAGGGTAACAGGGTGTAAGCAGTGCCAATGGTGATGTCGCCCATGGGGAGGTCTGCACGGACTCCGCCACCGTTCTGAATGGCGAGGTCAGCCCGTTTACTGCGTTCTTTAAATGCCAATGCCACAAGTTGGGCAACATCACTGCCGTGCGCACGAGTGGCACTCACCTCACAAATTTGGCTACGTCCTTGACCGGGGATGCGTTCTAAGCAAAGATTTTCAGTCGCTTGACCAATTTTAGTTCCCATTAAAGCACCCACGAACATGTCTGCATAATTTACCCACACTGCGGCACCAGAGTCCGGTTCAACAACCGATAATTCGGGTGTTGTATTGATCAGATTCAACACTTCCTCACGAACATTGTCAGTTAATTCGGCACCGTTGCGTTTGAACGTATTGCCTAGCAAAACATGAGGCGTACCCCCACAATTGGCGACTTTACCCTCGTTGGAAAAAGAAACGCTTAATTCGCCAAGTACCTGCGCATATTCCCAAGCGTGGGCAACACATACTAGGTTGCCATCTTTATCAGTGGTTTCAGCGGGATAAGCACCTTGTGATTTTAAACCAAACTGGGTCAGATTATTGCCCAACAAGGTGTGTGAATCTCCACCAATAATCACATCTACTCCACTGAGTTGTTTTGCCAAAGTTAAATCGTTCTCATAACCGTAATGGGTCAACAAAACAATTTTATTGATTCCCTGATGAGTCAATTCATCAATATAACGTTGGGCCGTTGTAGTCTCGTCCAAAAACTCGGTGGTCGGATCAGGACGTGAGGAATTTTGGGTTTTCTGGGCATCCGTAATCCCAATAATGCCCACCTGAATTTCTCCAAACTGTTTGATTACATAAGGTTTTAGATAGTCAGTAGGCGTATTTGGGGCTAACGGCGATACACCCACCTTTGGTACGATGTTGGCAGCCAGAGTCGCCGTACAAACGTTAGCACCGTCGCCAGAATTGAGAGTATCGAGAAATTCTTTAAGACCAGCATCGCCTTCATCAAATTCATGACTACCCGGCGTAAACGCATCAAAACATATTTGGTTCATCAAGGCAACATCTGCCCCACCTTTGAATAGCGTGTGATATAAACTACCCGTAGTCGCATCACCAGCGTGTAACTTCAGCACATTTTGATAATGGGGCGCACGTTCCTTGATTTTAGTTGCAACCCGCGGAAAACCACCCATTTCCACAGTCGTCGCTTGGCCGTTGAAAGTGAGTGAAGCGGCGGTATTAGCGGACAGATGAGAATGGTGGTCATTGATGTGAAAAATTCCCAGAGTGAAGGGTTCATTCGTGTTTTCGGGACTGTCAGGTTTCTTCCCTAGATAAACGAAATCACCACGGTCTCCGTTATTACTCTGCCAAACACCGTTGAGTGTCAACGAGTTGATTTGTAATGGAGTACCAAACACCAGCGACGTGCCCAGGTTTTGGGTCAAAGTGGCCCTGATGAGTTGATTCGCCTCATCAACCACGGCTAAACCATGCACCGGGGTGCTGGCAGCATCGGGCGTGGTCACCTCACCCACCAGCGAAAAATACTGTTCGTTAATCTGATTGACCGAGAAACAAAAAGTGTTATTGACCGGTTGCTGTTGCCAACAATAGGTTCCTAATTCTCCAGCCATGCTAGGCGAAGAAATGAGCGTTGATAACGGAAGAACAGCTAAATATTTAAAAGAATTCATCGATTAACTCCTTCTATAAAAAATGTTAGTAAAACTATCTATTAACCTTAGTGTCAGGGATAACACCCCTTTGAGGGGTGTTATCCCTTGGGGTTTTCCACCTATTAAAAATTCGTGGGCAACGAGAAATCGGTGGTCCTCCCGACAGGACTTCGTTCCTTCTCCACACCGACCGCGACCGTAACCCGTTGGGCGATGTCACGGTCTTTGCGGAGTAACTCGTTGATTAACATTTGCCGTTTTTCAGGGTCGGAATCGCATTTCTGATTAAGAGATTCGACCATCTCACGTTCCAAATAAAACTCGCGTAACACGTAATCTATAGGGCGCAATAGCGTTAGCGTATTGCGCCGCATGAAAACAACACCGACATTCACTAAGAAGCGATGGCGCTTCTATATGTTTTTGCACAGAGCTTCCTTAAGTTAGCAGAAAGGATAAATTCACTTAAAACAGTCTAGCATAACTTAGGACATAATTAAGCAAGATCAATTTATCTGAACTAGAATTCATAGCACAACTTGATGTTCAAATAGGAGAAACGTGATAGGATATGAGTTTACCTTTCAGCCTCGTGAAACTCGTACTTAAATCACAACTACATGAAGGAAAAATAATGAATATCGCCGAAGAAATTTATCAACATGCAAAACAACTGCCCTCTGATAAAGCATTGGAAGTATTGAATTTTATTACAGCAATTGAAACACAGAATCAAGCTCCCCTTCTAAAATCTCTGACTACACAAGAATTTATAGAACGTTTCGCAGGGAGTATTCCTGATTTTCCAGAAATAGAAAAACTTGATTTACAAGAAAAGGATACAGGGTGATGTGTTATTTATTGGATACAAATACCTGCATCGCTTTCTTCAAAAAACATCCTAAAGTTACTGCAAAAATATCAGAAATTGGTTTAGAAAACATTAAGTTATGTGCACCTGTGAAAGCTGAATTATGGTATGGGGCATGTAAAAGTGAAAAAGTGGTTGCGAATCAATCCCTTTTGCGCGAATTTTTTTCTCAAGTGACCAGTTTACCGTTCGATGATCAAGCTGTAGAACACTATGGGGAAATCAGAGCAATTCTAACGACGGCGGGTACACCTATCGGAGCTAATGATCTGTTCATTGCTGCTATTGCGAGAGCCAGCGGACTCATTGTAGTTACTCATAACGTCAGAGAATTTGCTCGCGTACCACTGCTACAAGTAGAAGATTGGCTCTCCCTCAGTTAAATATGTCAATCTAATTTCAAACTATGAATATGAACTCAGTATGATGTTTTGAAACGTGATAGGATATGAGCTCACCTTTCAGCATCGTGAGACTCGTACTTAAATCACAACTACATGAAGGAAAAATAATGAATATCGCCGAAGAAATTTATCAACATGCAAAACAGCTGCCCTCTGATAAAGCATTGGAAGTGTTGAAATTTATTGCAACGATTGAAGCTAAAAATATACTCTCTACACATGAATCGACAAATGAGTTACTTGAATTTTTGCAAACGTTGCCTATTGCTCAAAGTCGTAGTGACGCAGAGATTAATCAAGAATTTCAGTCCATTAGAGACGAATGGCGGCTATGAGATTGTTTTTAGATGCGTGTGCCATCATTTACCTCGTTGAATCCTATCAACAACAAGGACAGCAAACCCGACGTTTAGTCGCAGAAGCGTTACAGGATAAAACACCGTTGTTTGTTTCGACACTTTCTTTTTTAGAATGTAGAATATCTCCTCTCAGAAAAAGAAATGACGAATTATTAGCCAAGTATCACCAATTTTTCAAACTGCCCAACGTACAACTTGTTCAACTGACAGAGGATGTTATCAATATAGCTACTGATCTCAGAGTTAATTATTCCAATGCGTTAAGGACACCAGATGCCTTACAGTTAGCTTGTGCACTAAAAGCCAATGCAAACAGATTTTTAACCGGTGATAAAAAACTTTCTGTTATTCAAGAGATTCAAGTCCTTATTGTTTAAGTCGATCATTTTGTCTGAATGAATCATGTCCGCTGCAATGACCAAACAAATTTTTGAAACGTGATGGGATATTAAGCTAACCTTTCAGCTTTATTTGTTATTATTGCTCTCATTTCATTTCGCATAATTTATTATAATGAGAGCTTTGCACGAGCAAGCTAATTTGTAGGATGTTACCGTATTGGGTGCATTTCTTTACGTTACACATCCTACTCAACCAACACGATAGAAATTTTGATTTATTGATTGTTTAGTGGTAAAAAGAGAATGCGCTTCATCAGTACATCCTGATGTTGACAAAATAAATCAACACTTCCTTTTTACATAACTAGAGGAATTTTTATGAAGTTATTCCCTCTTACCGCTGGATTAATGGCTTATTTGTCGATTCATTCCAGTTTTTTATCAGCTGAATCTTTACCCCAATTGGGGAATAGCATACTGTACGATGTAGAATATGCTAACGCTTGGGGCGGTGATGTTTCTATCTCAGGCGGTATACAAAAAGAAGGTTCACTTTTTCTTGACCGTATTAATGTGAAAACAAATGATGTCATTAAAGTCCATTCCAATGTCGAATTGAAGGATGGACTGGTTCAATTTTTCCCAGCACACCTGCATGTTACCTTCTTTCATAAAACACTGGGAGACTACCAAGTGTATGTTGAGGATGGTTCGGTGCGTGTTAAAGAATGGGATGGGCGCGTCAATAGTTTACGTCCTTTCGCTACACTAGAAGACAAAAATCTAAGAACGCTCTCCACTTCTATTTTTGAAGGTTCACTGGACTTACTTGGCGTAATGAAGGTTACTCCTCTGGTGTCCTTGGATAACGGACGACTCATTGCGCGCCCTCAAGGAGAGATATTTTTGCGAGTAAATCGGTCTCAACCTTCTGTTTTACAAGATACAGTAACCATGAGAAGTGGTTTTTTACCTAATCCGCATGGGTTTGGTTTTAGTAATAGTCTTCAAGTACAAGAGCAAGATTTAACCATTGAGGATGTGGCTGTTCTTTTAGGACGCGATGCGGCTTGTTATATCACTGCATCGGGTGAATGTGTGCTGAAAGCCAATGCAGAGCAATTCAGAAAAGAGATGTTGGCAAAAACTGAAGACGGAAGTTGTTATGGCATGGCTGTCGCCAGCATGATGCTTTATAAGCAGAAGCCGTATAAAGAAAAAAAGACCTTGGCGGATTTTGATCCACAGGCTACGCAGACCATTGACTTACAAGAAAATACTATGCGTAATATGATTTTGTTTTATTTCCAAACTCAAGGAACACTCAATGTTGCCCATTATCGAGAATCTAACGCAACCCCCTCCCAAGTATTGCAAACCGTGATAGACCGACTCAATACCGACGACCCTGTTGCGGTTATCGGATTATTTAAACGAGATGGCACAGGAGGACATGCCATTACTCCTTATGCGGTAGAAGATTTGGGAAATGGGGAATTTCGGATATATGTGTATGACAACAATTACCCTGATGACGCGTCTCGCTTTATGTTGATTAATCGCAATACTGAAACATGGTCCTATGAAGCGCAAGTGAATCCTTCTGCTCCCATTAATTTATACGAAGGGAATTCATCTACCCCGGGGCATCTTATAGCGATTCCGCTCAGTGCGCATTTCAATTTATCGCCTATTGTGCTTGATGGAACGGTGGCTGAGTTTCAATTTTCGGGCTATGGCTTGCAAATGCTTGTAGAAAATATGGAAGAAAAACGCATAGGTTATGATTTTGAGCAAGGTAAACACATTAATGAGATTGCGGGTGCGGAGATTGTGCCTTCTTTCAGTGTAGGTGCCCCGCCGACGTATCGTGTGCCTACTTTAACCCTTCCTCAAACTTCTACGGAAGGATTAACTGAGGAACAATACGACGCTTACCTTGATGCTCGTTTTCAGCAAATGTTTGGGGTGACATTAGGTGCATTAAGTGGGGTGAATGAACGGCAAAAAAGCAGCTTTTTCATGCGTTCTGGCAATTCAATTGTCGAAGTGGGTAATATCAGTTTGCTAGAACAGGAGGTGTTTAATATCGCTGTACATCCAAATGCGAATATACTCTTGATCAGTAGTTCTAGTTTGGTTACGCAACAACCTTTGCTTAAATTGGCAGTGGATGATAAAGGTGGAAAAACGGGTTATATCTATGAAATCAGTAACTTAAATCTGACACAGGGGACTGATATATTGTTCATGGTTAGCGAGGAAACAATGGAATTAGGCGCGATAAGTGTCGTAGAAAAGGGTGAAAATGATGTTGATTTTCAAGCATTAGATGCGAGTTCTTACAGTCTGCGGGTGTACAAGAAGAGCCAGCAAGGTCAAGCAACAGCCCGTCGCGCTCAAATTGAATTACCGACAGGCGGTCGGCACAGTTTGCGTGTTACTAATTGGATTGAGGACACAACAACCCTGCGTTCTCGTCAAATCGAAACAGATGATTATGGAACAATTGAGGTGATTATGCAGTAGCAAGTAGGGTGTATAAGCGAAGCGTCATACACCTTTTGGCTAAGGTGCATGGCGGCTTACGCCTTATGCACCCTACGAACTTCTATATTTGGAGCGAATTTTTTCATTTCGTCAGCGTCATACACCTTTTGGCTGAGCGTTGCATTAGCCAGCAACAAAATCAATTAAAAAAAAGTAAATCCCCCACACCTTCACCATAAAATAATCATATTTATTCCTTATTTTTCAGGAAGTATAAATAGTTATTTCTTTGCTTATATCAAACTCACGTTATAGTTAGGTTACGGTAGATAATCGTTTACTACATGTCAACCTCAAATTGCGCTCTCTATGTTACACCGCAATATAATTTTAATTTACTGTAATAAAAGATAAATATTTCGTTTTTCAAAAAATAGATAGTAGATATTAAAATATTTAGCGATTTTAATGTTGCATTGCAGCGTAAAAATAGTTTATAAATGTCATAAAGTAAACATAATAGATAATTTCACTGAATGAGGAGGTCACACCATGTCAGCCGCAATTAAAATATCGATGAGCGCCATGCTCAAAGTGGTGGGCGAGATTACGCCTGAATATGCAACAATTTTAACCGACGATGCACTCACATTTCTCGCTCATTTAGCTGTTCGATTTGAAACACCCCGTCAACAATTACTTGAACAAAGAATAATACGGCAACAACAACTGGATGCCGGTGTAATGCCAGATTTTTTGGTTGAAACTGCAGCAATACGTCACAGTGAATGGCAAGTTGCTCCAACACCGGCTGATTTACAAGATCGTCGAATTGAAATCACAGGTCCTGTTGAACGCAAAATGATTATTAATGCCTTGAATTCTGGGGCAAAAGTTTTTATGGCAGATTGTGAAGATTCGCAAAGTCCTACGTGGGAAAATGTGATTGAAGCACAAATTAATTTACGTGATGCAGTGAATCAAACGATTAATTATACTAGCCCTGAAGGCAAAGAATATAAATTAAATCAATATATTGCGATTTTAATGGTACGTCCGCGTGGTTGGCATTTAATGGAAAAACATATTTTATTGAATGAGCAACCCATTTCAGGTAGTTTAGTTGATTTTGGTTTATACTTCTTCCACAATGCTAAGAATTTATTGGCAAAAGGTAAACGACCTTATCTTTACTTACCAAAAATGGAAGGTCATTTAGAAGCGCGTTTATGGAATGATATTTTTAATTTTGCACAAGATTATTTAAAAATTCCGCGTGGCACCATTAAATCGACGGTATTGATTGAAACCATCTTAGCCGCTTTTGAAATGGATGAAATTTTGTATGAATTGCGCGATCATTGTGTAGGATTAAATTGCGGTCGTTGGGATTATATTTTTAATTTTATCAAACGCTTTCAAAAGAATTCTGATTTTGTATTACCAGATAGAAGTCAAGTCACTATGACTTCTCACTTTTTACGCTCGTATTCTCAATTATTAATCAAAACCTGTCATCGACGCGGTGCTCATGCAATGGGCGGCATGGCAGCACAAATTCCGATCAAGGATGATCCCGCCGCTAATGAAGCAGCATTAGCCAAAGTGCGCGCTGACAAAGAAAGAGAAGCCAGCGATGGTCATGATGGTACTTGGGTAGCCCATCCGGGTTTAGTACCCATTGCGTTGGAAATTTTTGATAAATACATGCCTAATGCCAATCAAAAAGACAAATTGCGTGAAGATGTGAATATTTCTGCACAAGATTTATTAACTATTCCAACGGGAGAGATCACAGAAATTGGTTTACGCAATAATGTCAGTGCTGCATTGCAATATATGGCTTCATGGTTAGCAGGCAATGGATGTGTACCGATTAATAATCTGATGGAAGATGCGGCTACGGCTGAGATTGCACGCGCTCAGTTATGGCAATGGATTCGTTACCCAAAAGGTAAATTGAATGATGGACGCAAAGTGACGGCTCAATTAGTCACAGACATAATACAGGAGGAGATGGTAAATATCCGTACCGAGGTGGGTGTTCAACGCCACAAGGTTGAACATTATGCTTTAGCTGCGGAATTATTGGAAAAAATAATTACACAGGATCGTTTTGAAGAATTTTTAACCTTAGTCGCTTACGAACATTTACCTTAAAATTGAGACAGGATATATCATGATTAACGAAATTAAAGCATTAGAACAAGATTGGGCTGAAAATCCACGTTGGAAAGGCGTCACTCGCGGTTATAAAGCAGAAGATGTCGTACGTTTACGTGGCACTTTACGCATAGAATATACTCTTGCTAAAGTGGGTGCGGAAAAATTGTGGAAACATTTACATACTGAAGATTATGTGAATGCCTTAGGTGCATTAACCGGTAATCAAGCCATGCAAATGGCAAAAGCGGGATTAAAATCAATCTATTTAAGTGGTTGGCAAGTCGCAGGTGATGCCAATTTAGCCGGTCAAATGTATCCTGATCAAAGCTTATACCCCATTAACAGTGTGCCACAAATTGTAAAAAGAATTAACAACACTTTCCAACGCGCCGATGAAATTTACCATGCCGAAGGAAATGACAGCATTGACTGGTTTGTACCGATTGTAGCTGATGCAGAAGCCGGTTTTGGTGGCGTATTGAACGCATTTGAACTGATGAAAAGCATGATTGAAGCGGGTGCTGCTGGTGTGCATTGGGAAGATCAACTGGCTTCAGCGAAAAAATGCGGTCACATGGGTGGCAAAGTTTTAGTACCTACGCAAGAAGCGGTACAAAAATTAATTTCAGCCCGTTTAGCCGCCGATGTCATGGGCGTTCCCACCTTAGTCGTTGCGCGTACTGATGCATTAGCTGCCAACTTATTAACCAGCGATGTCGATCCTCATGATAAAGAATTTGTCACGGGCGAACGGACTGTTGAAGGTTTTTATCGTACCAAACCCGGTTTAGCGCAAGGGATTTCACGTGGCTTAGCTTATGCACCTTACGCTGATTTAGTGTGGATGGAAACGGGCAAACCTGATTTAGCAGAAGCGCGTGCTTTTGCTGAAGCGATGAAAAAAGCTTATCCCGATCAACTACTTGCTTACAACTGCTCACCTTCTTTCAATTGGAAAAAACACTTAGATGATGCAACCATTGCCAAATTTCAACGTGAATTAGGTGCGATGGGTTATAAATTCCAATTCATTACTTTGGCTGGTTTCCATAGCTTAAACTACAGCATGTTTGACTTAGCAGACAACTATCGTCAAACAGGGATGAGTGCTTATGTTGAATTGCAAGAAAAAGAATTTGCTGCGGAAAAACGTGGTTACACTGCCACCAAACATCAACGTGAAGTGGGTGCCGGTTACTTTGATGATGTGACGCAAGTGATTGCTGGTGGCACTTCTTCAATTACCGCATTGAAAGGTTCAACTGAAGACGAGCAATTTATGGAAGAAAAAGCGACTGCATAATTATATGTAAATTGTAGGGTGCATAAGGCGTAAGCCGTCATGCACCTTTGTGATATCGACGTTTTTGGTGTATGACGCTGCGCTTGTACACCTTACGAATTTAAAGTCCTTCTTAAATTGTGTGGTGTAGTGAATCTTTAACAATTTAATTCTTCAAAAAGATCATTTACATTATTAACTTGATGTAAATTTACGCCATTTTCAGACTCTTTGAGCGTTTTTTGTGTGATTTCATTTAGAGTATTCATTTCAAATGGAATGCCCTTATGTAAAGCGATTTGCGTAAGATAAATTTCAATTGCTTCAGACATTGAAATATGTAACTGACGTAGGATTTTTTTAGCTTCACGTTTTACTTCAGGATTAATACGGGCTTGAATTGTCGCTGATTTGTCCATGTAATACTCCAATCTTATTTTATATTTACGCATAGTATTGAGTATACATGCCTAGTTTCCAAGTGTCACGTGAAAACTAGACAAATTAGAACAAAAAGCCTGTCATATTTTGAAAACATGACAGGTAGTTTGAAATATATACATTGATTAGTACTTACTTGACTAAAGCTAATGCAATATTACCATTTTCAGAAGTTGCTTCTCCTTCTCCATAGGTATCATTTGGAATTCCAACGCTACCTACTAATGTATTGTTTTGTAAAATAAGTCTGTATTCTCGATTTTGACTCCAACTACTGCCATCAGCATCATTTATAAATTGCAATCCTCTGACTCGTTTAATACGAATAAGATGCCGAGTTAATGTATCCAATGGTAATTTAGCAAGTGTATCTGCTAAAATAGAATCTTCGTCAATAAATTGTCCATTAATTTGAAATTGTGTGACAATATCACCAGTTACTCTGGCATGTAAGTAACCTCCTCCTGTTTCAACCCCTTCAGAGTGGATAATTTCTCCACCTACATAACCATCTTGTACAACAACTATTTTTAATTCAGTAGTAAAATTGTCATCATTTACATTATAAATATCTTGCCATTTAGTATTACGTAATTGTTGTTCAAGCACTTCAGCAGGAGAATCTTGTATAAATCCACCTTGAAGCACTAAGTTATAATCAGCGTTCAAATTAAAATTCACACTGTATGTTGCATTATCCCACACTGTAGTTACCCCACCCAAAGTAACTTCATTAGTGCCAGATTTTTCTGGAATGACATAAGATTTTGAAAAATCAACTGACTGTGTATCTGCTTGCACTGAAGTAGTTAAAAGTACGACACTACAAATTATTAGATCAAAACAATAGTAAATACGGTTCTTATTGTGCACTTTCTATTCTCCAAGATTAAACAACTTAAAGGCTATTGAACTTATCAATAAAGACGTTTATAATTTAACTATTCTTTTATCACTTCACAAACGCCAATTTCACTATCTCACCGATAAAATCGCTATTACTATGCAACTTAATGAAAAATTAAGATTTGTTCGTCATATTAAAAAATGGTCGCAGGAAGAAATAGCACATCGGTTAAATATGTCACCCAGTGCCTACGGCAGCGTTGAACGCGGAGAAACAAAGCTTTCTTTTCAACGTTTAGAAGAAATTGCTAAAGTATTTGATGTAGAATTATCGGATTTAATTGATTTAAACGAGAAAAGTATTTTTAATAATTTTGGTGGCACTAATAGTATCAGTAATTGCCACACTTGGTATAATAATCCCTCCTTTGAACAACTCCTTGAATTACAAAACGCACTTAAACAAGCCCATCTCGAAATAGATTATTTAAAACAACAAAATGCTGATTTACGAGAAATGGTTAATTTATTGAAATATAAAGATAATCAGTAGGATACAATTCGTTCATGAATGCAAAATTTCATAAATCGGAAGAGCTTAACTAGATTGCTTTACATATATTTAAATATATGTAATAATATGTACTATGAACACATACAGACCTAATGAATTTGCAAAACTTATCGCTAAAACAACGAACACATTACAACGTTGGGATAGAGAAGGTATTTTAAAAGCACATCGAACGCCAACTAATAGGCGTTTTTATACGCATGACCAACTATCGCAAATTCTAGGGGTAAAGGAAAACAAGCGAATTGCAATAAGTTACTGCCGCGTTTCTAGTCATAATCAAAAAGATGATTTAATCTCGCAACAAAAAGCAG
>DYNN01000148.1 GCA_020721045.1 Thiomargarita sp.
TATCTGGATTAGTTCTGAGTAAATAGCCGAGTATTTGCTGCTCTTGGGCGACGATATGTTGTGCTTTATCTGCTGCAATGATTGTATCAAAAAGTTCTGGTTTAAAATCTATGTTATTCATGGGTTTATCCTTTATTTGATTACTGTTACATAATCAACTTGATTGTTGTAACATAATCAATTTAATTGAAAGTTCCCCAAAGCCGCGAACCGTGATACAATTTTTCCATTGATTGGTTGGTTGTGTCACGAACCCTTAATGACTTGATTCTTTTGTCGGAGAAAAGTTGTTAAGGGTTTCGCTTTTTTGGGTAGTTGCTTACATCTTATAACGTTATAAGTTGAGAGAAAGTTAGCATACTTTCTGGTGGAATAGTTTCATAAAATTCCTCTCCTCTTGATAAGTATAAGTCAGTCATTTGTTCACTGGCATGACCTAACCAGTTTTGCGTTACTTTTTTATCAATACCGCTTTTTTTCTGTAGTCGTGCAGATAAAGAACGTATCTCATGAAAAGTCGGTGGATTTTCTATGTTGTCACAAACCCCGCTTTCTTTTCGTGCTCTACAGAAACATCTTGAGATATAACCAGATGTTATTGGTTTATCTTTTATAGTTATTAAATAATCACAATTTATTGATTTACAACGGTTTATAACCTCTTGTAATTGTCCAATAACGGGAATTTGTAATGCTCGTGATGTTTTATTTTGCTTAATAAATAAAAAGCCGTGTTTAATATCGCTGTGTTTCATTTCTGCAATATCTCCAACTCGTTGCCCTGTTACTAAAGCAATATCCATCGCATTTTTTAGCCAATCTGGCGCACAAATTCTTATCGCATTAAAGGTTTCAATGCTTAATCGGTTTCTTTGAACTTTTACTTGTCGTTTTAAGGTTTTAAACGGTAAGTTTTCTTTAACTAAACCCTCAGCCATTGCATATTTATACAGAACACAAAACATCGAACGGTAGCGATTGCTTTGTACTGCTGGACGTGCTCTTAAAAATTGGGAAATATCGGAGAGAGTGATTTGTCGAATGTCTTTATTTTCAAAGAATTTTTGAACTTGTTTGAGAAATTGAGCGTAACCAACTAATGTTTTAGGGGTTAAATCACGTTGAGGTAGGACATCATTTTGAAAATATTGACAATATTCTGAAATTGTCACCCCTACTTTATGAAAGTTTGAATCACCATTAAAGGCATCTTGTACCCGTTTATCAAGCGGTGACAAACCGACATTAAGCTGCATAGCGCATCGCATCGCTTGCAAACGATTCGAGCCTAAGCTGATACGACCTACTGTTGGGTGCTTATAAGAAAAATAGCCTTTAGTTTCGTAAAAATTAGCGAGTAATTCTTCACGAAGTATAAGTTCATAATCTGATTGATATTTTTGAAGGTTGCGCATAGTTATTCCTTTCGTTGGAAATAACCACACAGGCGAGCATGAGCTTAGAAACGCAAATTTTGCGCGGTGAGCTATAACAATGCGGTAAAATTAAGCATGTGTTCATACTGTTATCCCAGTGTGGACAAAGTGAGAGCCTGATGAACTCTCGCGGACGCAATAGATGATGAGTCTGTTGCGTTTTTTATTGTGTACTAATCTGCACACTTTGACAAGCCGCTGTGGTTATATCGCGCGTTGCCAATAAGTGGCGGTGTGAATTATTTAGAATTAAAGAATAATCGAATAAACGAGTTTAAAATTTTAAAATGTGATGTTTTTAGAATTGGGGCTTGACTTGCCCCAAACCCCCCGTTTTTTTTAATCAAAAAACCTTTTTCTTTCTTTTCTTTTTCTCTTCCTTTGTTTTTCTTAATGTCCTTTAGCGGACGGCATTTACGAGTTACATTCGACGTGGGAACGTCCCACACGCGGACAGTTGTTTGCATTTAGAACTCTTGCAGCAAGCTGCGCTTTATGATTACAAAGGTCATCGATATCGAAAGTGTTGTACCCTTGTTCTAATCTGTTGCAAAAACTGTCTGGGTAAATAACCCCTTTTATATATTTTGTTTTATAAAAGAATCATTACTTAATATTTTATATCCCATTATTAGAGTACACTTGATTACTGTTACAGATTCAAGTTAAATGAATTATTACTTTCTCACACACCCGCGCAACTAAATCGATAATTTGAACAGATGCACGCTGCACGTAGGACATTTATTCTTAATGAAATTGCTATCAAGATTAAACCCTTTTTTAAATGAATCTACGATGTGTTTTTAAGCGTCCTTTGGCGGACTGCATTAAGGAAGAAATGCACGATAAACGTCTTTTAGCAGACGGCATTAAGGAGTTCATTTTAAAATTTTAAACTCTATTTATTCGATTATTCTTTAATTCTAAATAATTCTCTAAGATTATTAACATCACGCGATAACCACAGCCCAAAATAAAACAGATACAAACTTATAATGTTATAAGTAATAATATATTTTTTTAAAATAAAAATGTTTTTATAAAGGTACAACAATTCTCCTATTATATTTTAAAATAAAAAATAGTCTTCTTTACTTAAAAAAAGACTATCTATTTGAACTAGGAAAAATCATTGTATCTTTATAAAAATATTTGTAATTATTAAAATTAAAGAATTAATTATCATATATTAATTCTTTTTTCTTTAATAACTGGATATAAAAATCTAAGTCTATATTTAGTTATTAATATCCATATTAATCCCTTTTTCTTTAATAACTTGATATAAAAATCTAAGTCTGTATTTAGTTATTAATATCTATATTAATCCCTTTTTCTTTAATAACTTGCTGTAAAAAAGATAAACCATTCTCAAGAGAAAGTTCTTTTTCTGCTTCAAGAGCTTTCATTCCCCAATAGAAATCTTCTAATTCAAGAAGATGATTATATTGATCAAATGAAATAATCACAGCAGCATTACGTCCATTTTTCTCAATAATAATGGGTTCTTTAATAGCTGCATCTAAATACTTTCCTAAACGAGTTTTTAACTCAGTTGCTTGAACATTCATTGCTTTAAATTCCTTAATGCTTTGTAAATCTCATCATCGTTACGTTTACCGATTAAGATAATAAATAAGTGAATATTATCAAAGCGATAGATAATGCGATATTCACCTACATTCTTACGATATAATCCATCAAAACCTTGAAGTTTTTCACTATCATGAGGGCGGGGATTTTTCATAAGTTCCAATATAGCCACATAAACTTGTTTACACTGTTTTGATGGCAAGTCTTTGATGAAATTAGCGGGTTGAGGTTTGATGTCGAGTGTTAGCATTAGACCATAATAGCTAATTTAGTCAAAATATAAAAGGATAAATAAATCCCAAACATGAAAAAATAACTAAATGAGTGACATAACCAATATTTTTAATAACCACTAAATTTATAACTAAATCAGTTAAAATCTATAAAAATATCTAATTATTACAATAAGTTAAAGATAAGCAATTGATTATTAATAAAATATATGAAGAGGGAGGGAATAAAAGGGTAAAGAGGGAGGGTAAAAAATTTAATATATAAATCAATAAGTAATAAATAAATATTTCAGCAAAATAGACAGGATGGGGGAGAATAAAAAAACTGAAATAAAGGTAAAATTAACAACAAAAACTATAATAATCAAAATTATACCCATATTTGGGATTTTTTTGTTGGGAATACCCCCCGTGTTACTATACGGGGAACCAAGGTTCACACAAATTTTTTGAGGCGCACGGCGTGTGCGTGCACATCCGCACCCACCCACGCCCGCCCATCTGCACCTAAGCCCAAAACCTATCTAAAAACACATAGAATCTTAATAGAGAGGTTTTAATGCGGTGAGATATACAACCTAGCACTATAACTCTTAATCTCTTTAAATCGCATTGTGCGCAATTAATTAGCTAAACTCATAAAATCATGAGCATCAATAATGCTACAACCAATAAAATTATTGATTCAGACATTATTTTGGTAATAAAGCGGTTTTAAGTTCATTCAATAAACGAACTGCATTTTCCCATCTTGGTTGTTTTACTCTATCAGGCGTAACTAAATCGTCCCATTTCTCTAAAATTTCTTTAATCTTAGAAATATCATCACAGTCGCTTTTTTTCTCTAAATTACCAATCAATTGCTTAACCTCATCGACCCGTGATTCAGGAATGCGCATCACAACCGTTTTGCCTAACTCACTAGGTTTGCGTCCCGACCCTTCTCTTTTGCCGCCCCACTTAGGCATAAAAACCTCACTTGATTATTGTTACAAGATTCAAACAGTATAATTGATTATTGTTACAAGATTCAAACAGTATAATTGATTATTGTTACAAAATCAACTTGATTTTTGTTACAGATTCAAATAAAACATAACTCCTTGATTTATAAGAAGTGTTACAAGAGTAACAACGGCACTTTTTAAAAAAGTGCTTATAACTATATGTTTTAAAAGAAGTGTTACAAGAATTACAAGAGTTACAGCTTTTTTTAAGCTATCGACGGGCTAAAATTGTAACTCTGTAACTCTTTAAAAAAAATGTTTATCTTTCATATATTTATAGACGAAAAAAGAGTTACAAAGGCTTGTAACACCTTGTAACTCTTGTAACTCTTAACCATTTTATTAGTGCGTTATTCGCTTGTAACTAATTGATATTTTCCGTAATCGCTTTGTTTTAAAAGCCCTTTTTCTAACATTCGCCGCAATGTAACTCTAACCGTAACTAGTTTAGCGTCCAATTCTTTAGCAATAATATTAGGAGAATCAAGCCCTTCTCTAACAGATTCAATGATTTTGTGCTCTAAAGCATTAGCATCAGCGAGTTTTCCGTCACCTAAATATGTCCAAACCCCATCTGTAAATTTTAAGGCAATGTCTTGCTCATACATTAGCCGACCAGTCACAAAGAGGCGGGCAGCATTTTCATGGCGAGCGCGGTTTAACACCATTAAAGAGTCGACCGAACCAGACAAGCCAACCGACCCCGAAATCGCATCGA
>DYNN01000065.1 GCA_020721045.1 Thiomargarita sp.
TTCAATTAGTTATAATAACATTATTATTTTACATGATTAAATTGAGAATTGCTGGCTCCATTGCCGCTGGTGAGCTTGGTCGTTATGACAGCCCCGCGTAGGTCCGATTAGCGTAACGTTAATGACCTACGGTCCTACGGTACTATGATCTGTAAAAACTTGTGGTAAAATATCAGTGCTATCTGAAGATATCGCGGTAAGTAACAGCTATACTGAAATTAAAGTGCTGGAATACTAAAGCATGAACTTTGTTTCCTTGCTCATTTAAGAAAATGGTTACTATTCTTATGAAATACCTAAAGAAATTTGTGTTACTTGATTTTTTATCCCACAGAATTAAAAAGAAATCACTTAACTATTTTTTATTAATTGCCGTCCTACTGTCAATAGCTGTTTGGGCAAGCAATGTGTGGATTGAATTACAAACACAAGGTAGAATATTTTCTAATATCAATGACATTCCCACTAAGAAAGTCGCGCTTTTATTAGGCGTTAGCAAATATGTAAAAACCGGCAGTATTAATCTATACTACAAATATCGCATTGAAGCAGCCGCCCAATTATACAAAGCAGGTAAAATTAAGCACATCATTGTCAGCGGTGATAACCGTACCAAATATTACAATGAACCGATCCAAATGCGACGTTCATTGATGGAAAAGGATATTCCAGCAACAGCGATTACGTTAGATTACGCTGGTTTTCGTACTTTGGATTCTGTGGTGCGCTGTCGAGAGGTTTTTTCTCAAGATGATATTATCGTTGTTTCACAAGCATTTCATAATAAACGTGCTGTATTTATTAGTGATTTTTACGGTATGAAGACCATTGGGTTTAGTGCCCAAGACGTGAATTATCAGATAGATATGAAAACACAAATCCGTGAATATATTGCGCGTTTCAAAGCTGTTTTAGATTTATATGTATTAGGCACACAACCCAAATTTTTGGGCAATAAAGTCAATGTGCCCATATAGATATGCCCACAGATATTGAATGGATGCAACAAGCCTTAATTTTAGCAGACAATGCGGCTGCCCAAGGAGAGATACCAGTAGGCGCATTAATTATTTATCAAAATCAATGTATCGCAACAGGGTGGAATCAATCCATTCTCCGCTGCGATCCCACTGCACATGCAGAAATCGTTGCTTTACGTCAAGCCGCTCATCATTTAGACAACTATCGTTTATTAAATACCACGTTATACGTCACTTTAGAACCTTGTATAATGTGCGCTGGTGCAATTTTACAAGCACGCGTTAAAAGAGTCGTCTTTGGTGCTTATGATCAAAAAATGGGCGCGGCTGGCAGCCGTTTCGATGTATTACGCGATATCCGTCATAATCACCATTTGGAATGTGTCAGCGGTATATTGGCACCTGTTTGTGGTGAACGATTACAACAATTTTTTACTCAAAAACGCTAAATAATACCTTCTATAATATGTCACAAAAAACATGCTACCATTGCGGCTTACCCATTCCTGCACAAATTGATTTATCCGTCACTATCAATGGTAAAACGCAAGCCATGTGTTGTGCCGGTTGCCAAGCAGTAGCGCAAGCCATCGTTGACAACGGGTTAACCGATTTTTATACCTATCGCACTACAGATTCGCCCACAGGACAAGTTTTAATCCCTGAATTTTTACAAAAAACAACCGTTTATGACAATCCAGCGATTCAAAAACGCTTTGTTCGTCAAGAAGATGGTCATTTACGAGAAGTTTCACTTATTTTAGAAGGTATCACTTGTGCAGCATGTGTTTGGCTTAATGAACGACATTTGCGCACTTTAAATGGCGTGATTGATGTACAAGTAAATTATGCGACTCATCGTGCACGTGTGCGCTGGAATAATCAACAAATTCAACTAAGTAGCATCTTACAAGCCATTAGCCAAATCGGTTATCTTGCGCATCCTTATGATCCAGCTAAACAACAAGCTGTGTTAGAAAAAGAACGTCGCTATCGATTACGCCAAATAGGAATAACCGGTGTACTGACTATGCAAATTATGATGTTTTCCATCGCATTATACGCTGGCATGTTCAGTGGCATAGAAAAACAATATAAACTACTATTTTATTGGATAAATCTGCTATTTACGGTGCCCATTTTACTCTATTCTGCCCAAGATTTCTTTAGCAATGCTTGGCGTGACCTTAAACGGTGGCAAGCAGGTATGGATGTCCCGATTTCATTAGGGATTGGACTCGCATTTATCGGTAGTCTTTGGACAACTTTGACTGGTAGTGAAGGGCATGTTTATTATGATTCTATTGCCATGTTTGTCTTTTTTGTGCTAACTGCGCGTTATTTTGAACTTATTGCTCGACAACGCAGTGCCCAAGCTTCTGAAAATCTTGTTCATTTAGTTCCAACGATGGCAACACGTTTATTAACAATGCCAATGGGTATGCAAGAAGAACTGGTTTTAGTGGCAGAATTAGAAATCGGTGATAAAATTTTAGTTCGTCCCGGCGACAATATTCCGGTTGATGGCACAATTATTATTGGCGCATCAACTGTTGATGAATCACTACTTACAGGAGAAAGTTATCCGGTGACAAAAATTCCGGGACAAACTGTAATTGCAGGTACCATCAATATTGACAGTCCCTTACAAATTCAAGTAGATAAAATAGGCACAGACACTGTTTTATCGCATATTTTACGCTTATTAGAACGCGCGCAAACGGAAAAACCGCATTTAACCCAATTAGCCGATCGCGTTGCTTCATGGTTTGTATTTGGCGTATTACTTTTAGCTATCGGCGTTGCTGCTTATTGGTGGATAATTGATCCTAATCGTTGGTTAGAAATTACGCTATCCGTTTTAGTTGTAACCTGTCCTTGCGCCTTATCGCTCGCCACACCCACTGCAATTACTGCAGCCACCAGCACATTGACACGTTTTGGTTTGTTGACAACCCGCGGTCATGCACTAGAAACCTTTGCACGCGCTACGCATTTTGTGTTTGATAAAACTGGCACTTTAACCAAAGGGCAATTAAAACTTGTTGAAATTCATCCATTTTCTCATTTTAGCAAATCCGAATGTTTAGCCCATGCTGTTGCCTTGGAATGTCATTCTGAACATCCTATTGCTTTGGCTTTATTAGCGGCTAATCATAATGTGACTGATTTATTAGCTAATTATGCGACTAACTATCCGGGTGCTGGGCTTGAAGGTGAAATTGGCAATCGATTGTATTATATTGGTACACCCGCTTTCATTACGGAAAAAACTCAACTGACCTTAACTGCAACACAACAAGAAATTTTACAACTTACTGAAAATACAATTGTTATTTTAGCAGATTGTCAAGAAATTTATGCGGCTTTCATATTAGAAGATGAAATTCGTGAAGGGGCTCGTGATTTAATCACAGCTTTAAAACAACGTGGAAAGAAAGTTTTGCTATTAAGCGGTGATCAAGCAACCGCGGTAAAACGGGTTGCTCAAACTATTGGTATTGAACACTATGAATTTTCTATGTCGCCCGAAAATAAATTAAATAAAGTGAAAGAGTTGCAACAAAAAGCTGCCATTGTTGCCATGTTAGGTGACGGTGTCAACGATGCACCTGTACTTGCGCAAGCACAAATATCAATTGCCATGAGCAGCGGTACACAAATCGCCCGTGCCAGCGCAGATATGATTTTATTAACTGAACAATTATCCAATATTTTAATCGGCTTAGAAACCGCACAAAAAACATTAAATATTATTAGACAAAATATAATATGGGCAATTAGTTACAATCTTATTGCTCTACCCGCAGCTGCGATGGGTTGGGTAACACCTTGGTTAGCAGCGATTGGTATGTCATTGAGTTCATTAGTCGTTGTAACTAATGCATTGCGCTTGCTTAGAAATAAATAATATAATGCAGGTGAAACAGGCTTACGATACTCATTTAAATGCTTAAATTTTATGCCATATAGTGGTAAAATTTTGCTTTACTTGCTCCCTTGTCTTGGACAAAAAATGACAACATGATGAACTATTCTCAATTTAATACCGCATCAATGGACGCTGATGATTCTAGCGATGCCCAACCTTCTGAAGCAGTATTACAACAACAACTGACTGAACTTCAGACTCAGCTTGATCAATTGCCGCCTTCTACGACTGCTGTACAACGTGCGTCATTGTTGTTAGATATTGGTTATTTACAGTTACAATTGCAACGCCGCACTGAAGCATGGTGGACTGGTCAAGAAGCGTTTCTGAGTTTTGTGTCAGCAGAAATGTGGGAAAATGCCGCACAAACATGTGATTTAATGTTTTTAACTGAACAAACTAATTCATTGATTGCATTGGCAAATGGTATTTGGTTAGCAGTCACTTTCCCTATTGATCCAGAAATCACACTTAATTTGCTAAATCATTTAATTGAAGAAATGCCAGATAATTCTGATGGCGCGGCGATTGCGGCAACCACGGCACACTATATTGTTGATTTACGTGCAACTGAGCGTGACCATGAAAATCTGAGTTTTTTTACCAATCAACTATTGGCTCAAGTTGCTCGTCAACACAGTCAGGTGGAAGATCAAGCTGGTTTTACTGCTTGGTTTAAAAAATTAGAATTGGATCAACCCGATCAATTTTTACCGCGATTATCCCAAATTTTAGATATTTTAGTACAAGGTGAATGGTGGATTGATCGTGCTGCTTTACGTGCAAAATTACCTGATTAAACAAATTTAAAATACTCACTTTTAAATTGAATAGGCGACATCATGGCAATATTACAAATTTTAAATTATCCTGATCCGCGTTTGCGTACTCTTGCTAAACCGGTTACACAAGTGGATGAAAAAATAAGAAAAATTGTGGCGGATATGTTAGAAACCATGTATCAAGCACCGGGTATTGGATTGGCAGCAACTCAGGTAAATATTCATAAACAAATTATTGTGATTGATGCTTCGCCAGAAAAAGACCAACCGCTTTGTTTAATCAATCCAACAATCTTAACGGTTGAAGGTAGTAGTTGTGTTGAAGAAGGTTGTTTATCAGTACCCGGCGTGTATGAACCGGTTGAACGTGCTGCAAAAATTACCGTACAAGCCCTTGATGATAAAGGAGAATCTTTTACTTTATTTGCTACAGATATACTTGCTATTTGCATTCAACACGAAATAGATCATCTAAAAGGTAAATTATTTGTTGATTATTTATCCCTATTGAAACGAGAGCGTTTACGCAAAAAATTAATTAAGCAACAAAAACAAGCGTCTTAACGAATAATAATGAAGTGTAAAACACCCTCTTTTCCCTCTTAACTCATTGATTAAGGGGGATTTTTTTGTATATTGTCGCAAAGGTTTCGGTTGGTTCTGAAAAATGCAAAATCGAAGCGGAAATGGGAGTAGGAATAACGGGAGGAGTAGGAACATAAATCTCGCCATTAGAAAATCCTGTCCCAGAAACCCAATCACATTTAAAATAATCTGTTGCATCAGTAGTAACACTTTTGAAATATTGAGGCGATGTTGTATTTACACTTGTAATACTAATATCAACATTACAAACCGTATCAGAAGTATTTGCGCATTGTAAAATACCATAATTCCCAGTTCTTTCTCCAGACGTTATATCACGCTCATTCGTGGTTATTGTTGTGCTTTCAGCATCATTACAATCACAGCCAACACCATCTCCTGTAGCATTTGTAATAATTGAAGCACAATTTACCGCAAAACTTGCTTCACATAAAATTAAACTTATAAAACAAGCGATTAATAGATGTGTAAATCTTTTTGCGTGATTTTTTGATGAATTCATGGGTATTTCTCCAAATTTAATTATATTAAAAGTGATATAACATATAAGGCGTAATCTTATGGTATTGCGCTGACTGTTTATCACATGATATTGCCCAACCTATGGGATAAACGCCCTATTCAACACCAATTCTTTTAAATTAATGTTAGTTAAGTTAATGTTAGTTAAGTTAATGTTAGTATTTCCATGCGACTATAGCTCCAATGCTATTAAGTTAAGCGTTTCCCCCCCTTTTTTAAAGGGGGCAGGAGGATTTAAGTAATTGAAATATAAAAAATCCCCCTCAATCCCCCTTTGGTAAAGGGGGAAGCAAAATTTCCTTAACTTAATGCTATTGGACTATAGCTCTGTAGCTGTCAATATGCAAGATGCAGTACAATAACACTGTAATGTTGTCACCATATTCAAAAAACATTCGTTAATAGAACAACTAAAATTAGGAGACCGATTAAACAATGAGAAAAATTGAATCGCGCTTTTTTTATGGAGTTTATGCTTTTTTAATACTCTGTTTACCACAAATAGGCTTCGCTGCTGATGATAGCATAAATGCTGCGAATACTGCATGGATTCTGACTTCAACTGCATTAGTTTTATTCATGACTTTACCAGACTTATCGCTGTTTTACGGGGGTTTAGTCCGCTCTAAAAATGTCCTTTCAGTATTAATGCAATGTAGTGCGATTACTGCGTTGGTCTCGGTATTATGGTTATTTATACTTTATTCTATGGCATTTAGCGAAGGTAATTTTTTTATTGGTAGTATAGAAAAAATACTTTTTAATGGTATGACTAAAAGCAGCGTATATAACAATATTCCTGAAAGCATTTTCGCTATGTTTCAATTGACATTTGCTATTATTACGCCTGCATTAATCGTGGGTGCTTTTGCTGAACGCATGAAATTTTCTGCCATGTTAATTTTCAGTGGTTTATGGGTTTGTTTAGTTTACACGCCGATTACGCATTGGGTTTGGGGTGGAGGTTGGTTGCAACAAATGGGTTTATTAGATTTTGCAGGGGGCACAGTAGTCCATATTACAGCCGGTGTTGCAGCTTTAGTTGCCGCATTAGTCATAGGACAACGACGCGGATTTCCTGAAACTGCGTTGATGCCACACAATATGACCATGACTGTCACTGGTGCTGGCATGTTATGGGTTGGTTGGTATGGATTTAATGGCGGAAGTGCTTTAGCTGCCAATGCAGATGCAGGTATGGCGATTTTAGCTACACACATTTCAGCCGCTACTGCCGCGCTTGTATGGATGATTTTAGAATGGATAAGATATGGTAAACCCAGCGTATTGGGTATTGTCACCGGTATGATTGCGGGCTTGGGCACTATTACTGGCGCATCGGGCTATATTGGACCGGCTGGAGCTTTTATTATCGGTGCATTAGCGGGATTTGTGTGTTTTTATGCGACTAATTTTATTAAACGCCAGCTAAAAATTGATGATTCACTAGATGTGTTTCCGGTGCATGGCGTGGGCGGCATACTGGGTACTTTGTTGGCAGGTGTTTTTGCATCGCCTGCATTAGGGATTTTTAGTGGTTATGGTTTTGCCAATGGAATTCAAACCGTGGGTGCCCAATTGAGTGTACAACTCATTGCTGTTGTTGCTGTTTTTCTCTATACAGCAATTTTAACTTGGCTTATCTTGCAAATAATAGAAAAATTAGTAGGTTTACGTGTTTCACATGAAGATGAAGTACAAGGTCTTGATATTACACAACATGAAGAAAGGGGTTACGATTATTTGTAGTTGGTAAAATTTATTTGGTGGATACAAAATAGGTAGGTTATATCCACCAAAAATTTCTACATTCTTTCGAGATTAATCGTTTTTCTTGTTTGATGATACGCCTATTGAATGACAAGATTGTTATTTTAGTTGAATATCAATACAATGATTGTCTGTGATGGTTTATATTTTTAATGGGTGCATGGTATATTTTGTTCCGTGTATTGATAGTTTACCAGACTATATTGGAATATCTAATGACATATTGCGTTGCTATTTCTCTTGATGAGGGAATAATATTTGCCTCTGATTCGCGCACAAATGCAGGAATTGATTTAGTGAGTACTTACAGCAAGTTATATACGTTTGGCATTGATGGTAATCGACAATTTGCTTTACTAAGTGCAGGTAATTTGGGTACAACACAAGCGGTAGTCACTCAAATTAAACGAGATATCAAGAGTAATGCGGAGAAAAATCTTTATAATATGCAATATCTTTCTGATGCAGCTGAATATTTAGGCATTGTGAGTCGCCAACAACAAGAAAAATATAGTTTACCAGCTGATAGTAACAATGGTTTTAATCCTGAGTCTACTTTTATTCTGGGCGGACAAATTGGTACTGAACCACATGGTGTTTTTATGATTTATCCCCAAGGCAATTTTATTACGGTATCAATGCAAACACGTTATCTACAAATTGGGGAAAGTAAATACGGTAAGCCTATTTTGGATAGAATTATCAAGTCGACTGTGTCATTAGAAGATGCTGCGCGCTGTGCTTTGGTATCAATGGATTCGACTATGCACAGCAACGTTTCTGTTGGACCGCCAGTTGAAATTTTAGCTTACCGTAAGGATGCATTAAAATTTGAAGATTACCTATATTTTGATGCAGATGAAGCTTATCTACTGGGATTACGCCACGCTTGGGATGATAATATTAAACAAGCTTTTAGTAAATTGCCTAGTTTACAGTGGGGTTCCTTTGATAAGAAATTATGCGGTGGATAAAGCGTAATTTTTCTATCACTTTTGCGGATAACACAAATGGATATGCATCGGGTAATCCCATACTTCTATTGAGAGAATTCATCACAATTGAAAGTCGTATCCATTCTTGTAACCAACTATCAAAATCGTTAGTAATCAGTTTGCTAGATGTTAGATTAAACGTGTGTGCGGTGTCTAGGGTATCGACCATGTGTAGATAATGCGCCCATGATTCTGCCCAATCTTCTAATGGGTGGGATTGGGCATAAGCACTGATATACTGTTGTTGCCAATCGTATTGTGTGCTTTGCATATTATAATAATTTTGCAATGCGGTGGAATAATCTAAATTTTCATCGCCAAAATAAGTTCTAAATTCACTTAAGTAATTGCTATATTTGATTAATAAATCCCAATAATAATGTCCACTTTCATGACGAAAATGACCTAACAACGTACGGTAGGATTCGTTCATTGCTTGGCGTGCGGCTTCAAGATTCACAGAATCGGTTTCAGATAAATTGATTGTAATCGTGCCATTTACATGTCCAGTCAACACATGTTCTTCTGCGACATTGGGATTGAAGCGTTGATCTTCTAAAAATACAAAGCTTAATCCATTCATCATATCTTGTTGTTTACTAATGACAGGTAAGTGTAAACTCAATAATGTGTGAATAAGACGACGTTTAGCATTTTCTAGGGCAGCCCAACGACTCATGTTTTGTGGAATGGATAAATTGGGGATAGTTTGTGTCAAGCGACAAGATAAACAAAAGTCTTCTTTAGTATCAGTCAACCAATTACAAACATGATATTGGTGATAATTTTGACATAAACGGTACTCTTGACTGCGCATGAGCGTACCCGCAATCTGCCAAAGATTCTTACCGATCTGATCGAGACTCAGCAATTGCTGCAAATGTGGCTCATACCCGAGTGTACGTTGACAATTATTGCAAAAAGTATTTTCAAAAAAAATCTGCTGACCACAGTGACAACGAAAATTTTTCATAGGATTCAGTATTCGTAAATTGAGTGGCAAAAAGCATCATACCATTTTTTATCATTTTTTTGTGACTCCATCTATATAATTCAACGTAAGTGAAAAACAACATGAACAATCGTCAAATCGCGCTTGATACCGAAACAACGGGATTAGAAGTTACTAAAAATCATCGGATTATCGAAATTGGTTGTGTAGAAATCACTAATAGACGCACAACAAATAGCCATTTTCACTATTACTTGCAACCCGATCGTCCGGTTGAGCAAGGTGCATTGGATGTACACGGTATTACTGATGAATTCTTGCACGGTAAACCACGTTTTAGCGATATTGTGGATGAATTTATTGCATTTATTCAAGACGCAGAATTGATCATTCATAACGCAAATTTTGATGTAGGTTTTCTTAACTATGAATTACAATTACTTAAGCGACAACCAATTACCCATTACTGTCAAATTACTGATAACTTGGCATTGGCACGCGAACGACATCCCGGGCAAAAAAATAATTTAGATGCCTTATGTAAACGCTATGGCATTGATAACACAAAACGAGAATTACATGGTGCGTTGCTTGATGCCGAATTATTAGCAGCCGTTTACTTAGCAATGACCGGCGGACAAAATGGTTTATTAAATGTCGAAGAACATATTGAAACTAATAATACAACAGAAATTCAAAGAATTACCACTGATCGAGCGCGATTATCGGTAATATTGCCAACAGAAGAAGAATTAACTCATCATCATCAACGATTAACCGCATTGGATAAAGCCAGTGGCGGGCAATGTTTATGGTTACAATTAATACAATGAAAATTTATCAAGTGGGTGGCGCTGTTCGCGATAAATTATTAGGCAAATCTTGCAAAGACAAAGATTGGGTTGTGGTGGGCGCAACGCCTGAAGCCATGTTAGCCCAAGGTTTTACCCAAGTTGGCAAGGATTTTCCAGTTTTTTTACATCCTGAAACTCATGAAGAATATGCCTTAGCACGTACAGAAAGAAAAATCGGCTCGGGTTATACCGGCTTTCAAGTACATTCTTCATCAGAAGTCACGTTAGAAGAGGATTTATGTCGTCGTGACTTAACGATTAACGCAATTGCAGAAGACAAGGATGGTCAATTAATCGATCCATTTCAAGGTAAAGCCGATTTAGAAGCCGGTATATTACGTCACGTTTCACCAGCCTTTATAGAAGACCCCGTGCGTATTTTACGTATTGCCCGTTTTGCTGCGCGTTTTGATTTTGCAATTGCAGATGAAACCATGGATTTAATGTGTGATATGGTTATACAAGGCGAAGTTGATGCCTTGGTAGTAGAACGCGTTTGGCAAGAAACCGTTAAAGCGTTAAGTGAACCTAAACCCCAACTTTATTTTTCAATTTTACGTCAATGTGGTGCATTAGCGCGTATTTTTCCTGAAATCGACCGTTTATTTGGCATTCCGCAGCCAGCAACACATCATCCAGAAATTGATACCGGTCAACACACACTATTATGCTTGCAACAAGTTCGTGAATTAACCAGTGATTCAGAAGTATTATTTGCAGTATTAACCCACGATTTGGGCAAAGGCAATACCCCAACTGAATTATTACCTAGACATATTGGACATGAAGAACGTGGTGTTAATTTAATCAAACAATTATCTCGACGTTGTCGCGTGCCATCACACTATCGAGACTTAGCAATCATTGTCGCCCGTTATCATTTACATTGTCACAAAGCATTTGAATTAACAAGTAAAACCCTATTGAAAGTTTTAGAAAGTACCGATGCTTTTAGACGACCACAACGATTTGAACAATTTTTATTAGCTTGTGAAGCAGATGCACGTGGAAGGAAAGGATTTGAAGATCGCGCTTATCCACAAGCTAATTTTTGGAGACAATTACTTGTTATTACACAAAAAATTACTATAGCCGATATATTGGAAAAAGGTGTGACAGGTAACATTATCGGTATTGAACTCCATAAACGCAGACTATTGGCAATTAAACAATTTAAAAGTGATTCAGAGTAAGCGCATTAAAACTTGCCTGAAAAAAATCATTACTTTTGTTTGGTCTGAAGTTTTAATACACTTGCCCTGATTATTTATCAGCGTGATTATGTTCTAAATTCAATGGATAGTGCACTTCTTGGCATATATATTGACGGCAAAATCACCACATATTGAGCTATCGTGTTATTATTGTTTCATCTTAAAATATAATTATGGTTACTAAATAAGGGGTAAGCATGAAAAAATTGGTTTTATTGTTCATGTTCACTGGTTTAACCGCTTTTGCGGCAGAAAAAGAACAAATCTATGGACCAGTGAAAACAGGTGATATGTTATGGAATATTGCGAGTTCCGTGCGTCCAGACCCAAATTTAGATCGTTATCAAGTCATGATGGCTTTGTTAGCAATTAATCCAGACGCTTTTAAAATTCCTTGTAATATTAACTCATTACAAGTAGGAAAAGTATTAAAAACTCCTAATCTTGCAGAAATACAGCGATTAACTGCAAAACAAGCATTAGCTGAGTTTGAACGACAAAAAACAGTATGGCAAGCATCTCGTCAATCCGGTCAAGCAATTGTTTGTGCAGAAACTGAAAGTGTATCAAAAATAGATTCCAATATTATTGAGCCTATAGAATCAGTGGATGAACAAACCGTATTTATAGAAAATGCTGAGGCAACAATACCCGCTGTTCTTTCTACCGATGAGGCATTCGATCAATTTATTCCATCTACACCCATTCATCCTGTTGTAATTCCAACATCACAAATTTCAATAACACCCATATCATTGGATGCATTAATAATTCAAGATTTAACCACATTAATCTCACAACCAATAACAACTATTCCAATTTCAATTGTTGCATTTGCTTTCAGTTTGTTATATTTGGTCGCTTTATTGGTAATAGGGTTATTAAATATATTATTTCGCTTTATAAAACAGGATCATGAGAAAAAAACAACGACACCGGAAGACAAATTTGCGCACTTAGCCACATCAACGAATAATAATGTTACACCTGTGGATGAGGTGAAAGAGAAATTAGCTATTATTAGGAGTTATTTAGCCGATGGCGAAGAAGTTACATTACATCATTTGTTACAGGAAGTAATGAAAAAAGGCAATCATGAGCAACAAACTGAAGCAAGACAATTGATTGAAATTAATCGTAAAATTCAAGCTTTGAGTCAAAAATGTTTACCCAATGATGAACTTCCAGAAACGCTGTCACATCAAACTTATGACAACCGGATTAACTTGACGGATAATGTGAAAGTGGTGCAAGACAGAACAACTACTTTTTTGGAATCAGAAAGTTATCCCCGTCCTATAACGCGGTACTTGTAAATTGAGGTGGATGATGTGCAAAAAAACGCACTTTACCCACCTTGAATAAAGTCAACAGTATATGGAATACGTCATTCTACCACGTACCAAGCCACACCTTCATATCGCCAGTTAGCCGCACTACAACGTTGTTCAATAAGTGATTTTTCTTCTTTATTTGCAGTGTAAAAATGTTCTTGTAAGATGAACGAAAACAAACGATAAACGGGTATCGCGTCTACGGGTTGTTTGCCGGCGGGATAGGCGTAGTAAGCAATACCTTCATATAACCATTCATCAGCAAAATCTTGGATTAAGAGTGCCTTTTCTTCTTGGTTAATGGTGTAAAAATGGCTTGACCATTGTTCAGACCAAAATCGATAAACAGGTAGTGTATTTGCTGGATGGTCAGCTTGACTGAATGCATAAAATGCCACATCTTCATCTCTCCAGTAATCGGGTTGTGTTAAAGCATTTTGTTTTTCATAAGCACTGGCAGTATGAAAATGTTTTTTCCAATAATATGACCATAGACGATAAACAGGTATCGTATTTTTTGTAACAGCAGATTGTGTTTCTGTTTTTCTAAAATAAGCAGTACACGAACGATTACCCGTTAAAAATAGTTTACTATCCGCACAATCAGTGTGTCCGCCCCAACCCACAAATATTGAACCCGTATCAGCAATCGGTGTCAACTCAACGACTGTTCCAGTTTTAAACAAGTGACGACAAGTTTCATCTGACGGTTGACAATTGATTCCTAATGGTTGGCTGATTACGCTACCGTTGCCTGATCCGCCTAATGTGACAAAAATGGATAATTCTTTAGGTAATTGATAACTATTGCTTGAATTAGCACGATTTGCGTCTATAGGATCATCATTTGGCAAGGAATTATCATCTGGTAAAAGATCATTTTCTTCCTCATCAGTTCCACCACTTTTAGGAATAAGCGGTGTCGTTATAGTTGTCTCAACAGTGGCTGAAACACAGCTATCATTTTGGGCACTGATTTCATAGTAATAACTGGTATTTTCTGATAAATTGCTATCATGGTAACTTGTAGTATTTGCCGTCAAAGTATCAAGTAATACACCATCACGATAAATAGTAAAATGGGTTTCATCACTACTATTATCTTGCCAAATTAAATCCACAGTAGTTGGTGAAATGGCTTCAAAAGACAACTGAGTCGGTTTCGTCGGTGGAATACAAGACGAATTAATGCCACTACCTGTAAGTGTAAATGAATAAGAACTTGCATCTAAGTCATTACTTTCAATGGTTATGGTTTCATTTGCATCACTGGTACTGTTTGGTGCAAATTTTACTACCAGCGTTGTAAAAGTACCACCCGCAACAAAACTATCTGGTTGTTTAGTAATACTGAATTCATCACTACTTAACGTCAAAGGTGTTGTAAGATGTAACGCATCGATACCCGTATTTTCAATCGTAAACACTTTACTCACACCATTGCCGATATCAACGGTACCTAAATCAATGGTAGCATCCTGAATTATTTCATTATCACCCATCTTTAGCAAAATATCAGGATAAGTCGTCAAAACTGGAGCAGGCAAGGTACGAAAACGTGTTGACCCATCGCCTAATTGCCCACCACCATTACCGCCCCAACAATACATTTGACTCACATCGGTTAAAGCGCAACTATGATTATAACCCAATGAAATTTTATTGATTTTTTCAGTCAGTGCAACACTAGTTGGTCTCAAGACATCATTTGTTGAGCCAATACCCAATTGCCCTAAATCATTTTTTCCCCAACATTTCAATGAATTTTGGTTTAAAACAGTCACGCAAATGTGGTTGCTACCCGTAGCTACTAATTCTACTTGGTCAGTTAATGTGATAATTTGAGTAGGTATTGTTCTATTAACCGTATCATCGATGCCTAATTGACCGTGATTATTAAGTCCCCAACAGTACATTGAGTTATCGGCTAATTTTGCGCAGGTGTGACCTTCACCCGTGATAATATTTTTTACATTGGTTAAATCAGACACTGTCACCGGAAATGATTTATTAGTAGTGTCGCCATTACCCAATTGTCCGTAACTATTTCCACCCCAACATTTGACTGTGCCATTTTCCAAAATAACACAAGTATGTTGATCGCCCGCTGCAATAGCGACCGCATTCGCGTTTAAATCAATAGTTGCGACTGGTTTTTTACGATTAGTGTAGGAATTATCACCTAACTGTCCTTGCCTATTGTCGCCCCAACATTTTACAATTTGTTGATTTGCATCATTTTTAACAATAGCACAAGTATGCAAAGTACCCGCTGCAACTGCGACGACTTGATTACCTAATTCAGAAATTGTGGTAGGAATCAGCTTATTCACGTTTGTGCCATCGCCTAACTGTCCTCTACTATTATTTCCCCAACATTGCAGAGAATGATCAGATAATAAAGCACAAGTGTGGTGACCACCCGTTGTCAACGAAGTAATATCTTTTAAATTAAAAACATCCACCGGATAAAGACGATTAGTTGTCGTATTATCACCGATTTGTCCAGCCCAATTTGCACCCCAACACTTTGCCGTATCGTGATTGATAATTGCACAACTATAGCGACTTTGTGATGAAAATGTCAGGTCAGTCACACCTGTCAATATATCAGCATAGACTAATGTTGAGATAAGTTGGATAATTAATATACTAATAATACACACTATAATATGCGTATCAACCTGTGAATAGGTCGACTTACTCTTAAGTAGTAACGTAATCATTTTAATACTCCTTTAATTTTCGTTAATTATTCTCTTGCATTAAAACAATGAAAGGTAAAATCTAATTAACCAATGTCCTTGTTTTATCTTGTTTGACGAAATATACTAAAATTTTATATTTAAAAACAGTTAATTGTAAATTAAAGCAAAAAAGATGCCTAAAGATTTTAATGACTGTAATATATAAGAAGTAGTGTTAAATATGATGAAGTTACTGAGCACAAATGTGAATTTAATCACTTTATCTTAAATTTTTATCGAATGGGAAATAGAAGCAAAATTATTACGCAACATAATTGGTCATTTAATGGAAGAATATGTCGCTCATACAAGTGCAGTGTATTGATATTAGCCTCACTACCCCTTAGATCACCCTTTTAAGTAAAATCAAGGAGAATAATACATGTCGTATCAATATGTGTTGGGGATATTGTTATTTTGTTTCAGTGTCACTGCCACAATAGCGGGTGAAGTCAGTGAATTCAAATTAAACAATGGGTTGAAATTGTTAGTTAAAGAAGATCACCGCGCTCCCGTAGTGGTCAGTCAGGTATGGTACAAAGTAGGTGGTAGTTATGAAGTTGAAGGTAAAACGGGCTTATCACATATGTTAGAGCATATGATGTTCAAAGGTACGGAAAAGTATCCCTCTGGAAAGTTTTCCCAAATTATGGCGGCTAATGGTGCCAGTGAAAATGCGTTTACAGGTGCAGATTATACTGCGTTTTTTCAAACCATTGCTAACGATCGTTTGGCACTGAGTTTTGAATTAGAAGCAGATAGAATGCAAGGTTTAAAGTTATCAACGGATGAATTTGTCAAAGAGAGACAAGTTGTACTTGAAGAACGTCGGACGCGCACGGAAGATGATCCTAACAGCTTGTTATATGAATATTTTCAAGCAACCGCATTTCAAACCAGTAGCTATCATAATCCAATTATTGGTTGGAAAAATGATATTGAAGAATATACCTTAGCTGATATACAAGATTGGTATCATCAGTGGTATGTACCTAATAATGCAGTATTAGTTGTGGTAGGCGATGTTGAACCACAAGCAGTGCTTAATTTAGCGCAAAAATATTTTGAACCCATTCCTGCTGCAAAAATATCACCGGCTAAATCACGCATAGAAGTCTCGCAATTAGGTAGCAAACGTATTGTGGTCAAACGTCCAGCGAAATTATCATATTTAATCATGGGTTATAAAGTGCCCAGTTTAAAAACTATTGCGCCTGAACAACAATGGAAAATTTATGCATTAGATTTACTTTCTGAATTACTAAGCGGTAGTGACAGTTCACGTTTTACTAAACATTTAGTACGTGGTCAACAAGTAGCAACTGCGGCTTATGCCAGTTACTCACTGAATGCACGTTTAGAAACGCTGTTTGAACTATCGGGTATTCCAACTGAACAACATTCTGTCGCCGAGTTAGAAAACAGTTTACTCAAACAAATCAATCAATTGAAAACAGAATTAGTACCGATTGAAGAACTGAATCGAGTTAAAATTCAATTACGTGCTTCAAAAGTGTACGAACAAGATTCAATGTTTTATCAAGGTATGAAAATCGGAATGATGGAAACCGTGGGTTTAGATTGGCGTTTAGTTGATGATTATCTTACACAAATTGAAGCGATTACTCCAGAACAAATACAAGCGGTTGCCAATCAATATTTAATTGATGATAGGCTAACAGTGGGCATTTTAGAACCACAACCGATACAAGAACAACAGGTTCACAACGCAGGAGAAATTCACTAATGCATTTTATACGCAATTTAATGTTATTAACTCTTTGTTTATTTAGTCAATTTATCTTTGCAAGCCCTACAATTGAACATTGGGAAACGGTCAATGGTGCTCATGTTTATTTTGTAGCAGCCCCAGATTTACCGATAATAGATATTGAAGTCATTTTTGATGCTGGCAGCGCACGCGATGGTAACAAACAAGGCATTGCCACCTTAACTAATGATTTATTAAACCAAGGTACAAGCCAATGGTCAGTTGATGAAATTGCGGAAACTTTTGATAATTTAGGCGCACAATACGGTAATAGCATCGATCGTGATATGGCAACTGTGAGTTTACGTAGTTTAAATGATCCTATTTTGCTAGAAAAAGCCTTAAATACCTTTGCAGTATTGTTAGCCAAGCCCGATTTTAACAGCACAGCTTTTGAACAGAAACGACAACAAATGTTAGCTAATTTGCAATATCTTGCACAATCACCCAGTGATATTGCCGAAAAAGCTTTTTATCAATCTGTTTTTGGTACACATCCTTATGCATCAGCAGTTGAAGGTACCCTTGCTACTATCAATGGATTAACTCAGGCAGATGTGCAAGCATTTCATCAACGGTATTATGTCGCCAAAAATGCCACAATTGCTATTGTTGGTGCATTAGACAGAGTCAGTGCCGAAAGTGTTGCCGCGCTTGCAATTCATTTGTTAGCAGAAGGTGAAGCTGTAGCAACTTTGCCAGAAGTGACTGAATTGACTGAAGCGAAAAATATAACCATCAATTATCCCGCTACACAAACAACACTACTTATAGGGCAGCCCGGTATGAGTCGCGATGATCCGGATTATTTCTCGCTATATTTAGGTAATTATGTATTGGGAGGCAGCGGTTTAGTCTCACGTTTATCTGAAGCAGTGCGTGAAGAACGCGGATTGGCTTATAGCACCTACAGTTATTTTTTACCTTTGAAGACAAAAGGTCCATTTCTGCTTAGTTTACAAACACGTAATGATCAAGCAAAAGAAGCATTGGATTTAGTCCATAAAGTATTGCAAGATTTTATTGCCCATGGTGTGACTGACAAAGAATTGCAGTTAGCTAAGCAGGGAATTACTGGTGGATTTCCGTTAAAAATCAAGAGTAATAGTAGCATTTTATCTTATGTTGCGATGATTGGTTTTTATCGCTTGCCACTGGATTACCTAGAGACTTTTAATAATAAAATCAATGTAATTACCGCCGATATGATTAAAGACGCTTTCAATCGACGACTGCATATTGACAAATTTATTACGGTAAAAGTCGGTAATACGCAGTAAATAATCAACTCATAGGGCGCAATAGCGTATTGCGCCGTATGAAAATACTATGCCGATTCTTTTTACTTACCAAAACCTACCATGAGCAAGTTTTAGCAACTGCGA
>DYNN01000228.1 GCA_020721045.1 Thiomargarita sp.
TGAAAGAGAAATGAATGCACTTTCATTTGATTTGCATACATTTTCAATAATGTACCTCTGGATCACACAATGTTTTCACGGACGATTTTTTTTCTTCTTTTTGCTCTATATTATGTGTTTGTATAGTATACTTGCTGTAAGATCTACCGAGCTATTCAGATTGAAGACACTGTCAACTAGTTTGTAATTTCTGATAGATAAATGATTGATAATAAGTTAAATCGCATTATTTTTCAAAAGTCTATCTCCGGATCACATGATGTAGACAAAAGTGGTAGATGCTGAAGAGGTTTTAACTTGTTTTAAATGTTCCGTTTGCATGTATAGACAGGGTAATGCATGTACAATGTGCGCTGGCAAGTCCCCTAGCATGTTTACCCTCCCCTAAATGTGATGTCAATGCTGAAGATCCCCTCATTTGGAATTCGAACCTGGAGAACCTAGGTGTCAATGCTGACAGTTCCAAGTTCATGTACTCCTACAGCAATTTCCATGCACTAAGGGGGATGATATTAGCAATATGTGAATCCTTAGAAATGTCCATTTAGTTTATGTCATCTATACACTCATTTGGGATTCGAACCTGGAGGCCATGAATATTTCAGTGGCCCCTTTTACGGACATCGACATCTCAGTTGTTGTGTTTTTCCTTCAATACAACAAGAAGTTTTATTTACCAAATCTTACTGTGACAGTATTGCAAACCAACAATACCTCTGGACATCCTATGACATCCGTTGTGTCATTTGGGGATTCGAACCCTGAGGCCACAATTTAAAATGTATGAAAATCAGATGATTCATTTCCCTTTCAAAATATGAAATTTCATGTCTATGTGTTGATAATGTTTGCTCCAGAAAACCTACGGCAAAATAACAAAACATATACAAAGAACAAAGAAGGGAAATAATCCAGTACGTTTGTGAACTGATCACGTGATTCATATATAGACTATTTAAATATTATACATGTCAGTTATAAAATGCCATCTATTACCCTATAACGTATGAAATATATGGTTCTCAATTGTATTTCATTTTTATTTAGTTGAGCGAACAAGAAGTATACAATGAAAAGACAAAATACAGAGCACAAAGAATGAAAATTCCACTTAGTCTGTGAACAAATCATGTGATCCAGAGATACATTATTGAAAATGTATGCAAATCAAATGAAAGTTCATTTATTTCTTTTCACAATATGCAAGTTTTCTGTCTGTATGTTGATATTTTTGCTGCAGTGGATCTTGCAACAAAATCTACACAATACAGATAACAAAGAAGGGAAATAACCCAGTACGTTTGTGAACAGATCACGTGATCCAGATATAGACTATTAAAATATCATACATTTTAATTAATTACTCGTTCATAAAGTAAATTCCTTGCTTGTGAATTGTA
>DYNN01000008.1 GCA_020721045.1 Thiomargarita sp.
TAGCTTCGCAAGGCATTTTTGCTCATTCCAAGTTTGGCAACCGCTTTGCGGAGCGGGATGTAGGTCATTGATCATGTTGGTATATGTGAGTTTATATTAGCTTATGGTAGCTTTTTGGAACTGTTTAGCAACCTTTGCACGAGTAAGCAACAATCTGTTACATTATCTCGTTCCCACATGCTGAAGAAGATTATTTTCATTCAAAATACCGACGGTTGATCAACTAAATTATGTATATTGTAAAGTGGTTTATTACTGAATTATTGATTGTTATTTTTTCTACTGTACAGGCAGAAATCATCACAGACGGTACTTTAGGCGCTGCTGTCCAATTGGAAGGACCGAATTTTCTAATCAATGCTGAGTTGGGACAACAACGTGGTATCAATTTATTTCATAGTTTTGGTGAATTTAATATTAGTAAAGCAGAAACTGCAACCTTTACTGGTAGTGATGTGATTAATAATGTGATTGCACGTATTACCGGCTCTCATCAATCAGTTATCGATGGTGAGTTAAGTGCGACTATGCCTAATGTTAACTTGTATTTGGTTAATCCCAATGGTTTTGTGTTTGGTCCACATACTCAGTTAAATTTAGGCGGATCATTATTTCTGACAACAGCTAATCGATTGTATTTAGGTGAAAATGGATTGTTTGATGCGACTCAACCTGCGAGTAGTGTATTGACCAGTGCAGTGCCCAGTGCTTTTGGATTTTTAGACAATATTCCAGCGACGATTAGAATGAGTGAGAGTGAATTAGCAATACCTGAAGGCGAGACTTTATCGATTGTGGCGGAAGATATCAAGTTGGAAAAATCTTCTCATCTTGTGGCGAATTCTGGGCGTATTCATTTAACCGCCATTAGTCAAGTCGATCGTTTACCCATAGAATCAACGGCAATTCTGCCAGACAGTGCTCAATTGGGTAAAATTACTATGGATAATTCGAGTATTGATGTAGGTAAACAGGGCGGTGGGGATATTTTCATTCGCGCGGGTCAATTTGATTTGAAAAATAAGAGTGATATTGTTGCCAATACGTTTGATAAGAATAATGGCGGTGTTATTGCGATTAAAGTCAATCAGTTATCATTTGAAAATGGTGCGCGCATTGATAGTCGTACTTTTGGTGCTGGCGAAGGTGGGCATGTCATTATTAGCGTTCGTGATCAGGCAATAATTAGTGATAGTGATATTTTTACGACTTCACGCGGTAGCAATGCTGACAATGCTGTTGAAGGGAATGCCGGCACGATTGAACTCAGCGCGCGCACTTTAACTTTATCTAATAGCACCATTAGCACAACTACTTTTGGTAATGGTAATGGAGGTAACATCAATATTTATGTTGAGAGTGAAATTGAATTAATTGATGGCGCAATGATACAAGCCAGTTCTGAAAGCAGCAAAAGTCATGCGGGCAATGCAGGACCTATCTTTATTCAAGCCCATAATCTACGTTTATCTGGAGAAAACAGCAAAATTGATAACAGTACGCTCAGTGCTGGACAAGGCGGAAGTATTACGCTAAAGATCAACAATCAATTATATCTCGCTGATCATGCAGTGATTTCAGCCGATAGCCAAGGAAGTGGTGGTGCAGGCACAATTACTTTGAATGCTAATCGTATCGAAATGCAACAGGGCACAATTTCAACAACAGCGAGTAAAGCCGATGGTGGCAATATTATTTTAAACGTCAATACCTTACTTCAAATTAGTCAAAGTCGTATTACTTCAACTGTAACCAGTGGACAAGGCAATGGTGGAAACGTTGCTATTGGTAACCCACAAACATTATGCTTGCAAGATAGCGATATTGTAGCAAATTCTACTGCAGGCAATGGTGGACTTATTATTATTATCACTAACAATCCTTTGTTGCAAGAAAACAGTATAATTACAGCCTCTTCTGACACTGGTTTAGATGGTACGGTAAAAATTGACATTCCTAACGTGGATATTACCAGTTTACCCATTGCCTTTTTTGATGCAAATACTTTAATTAAAAAACGCTGTGAATCACGTTCAGACGGGCAATTTAATAGCTTTGTCGTGGTTGGGCGTAGGGGAATACCTAATGCACCAGATGATTTACAATCTTATACTTCAGAGTAGAAATTATCTCGCTCTCAACGCCACGGGGCGTAAGAACGAGAAAAAGAGGAATTGTGGAGATTTTAGGGATAGGAAATTGAAATATACGAAATGAGCATTCAGATTACAGCGTTTGACTGATTTGCAATTTTAATTAAATTCTATGCACGTGATAAATATTCACCTGTGCGCGTATCCACTTTAATTAAATCGCCTACATTGACAAATAACGGCACACGCACCACAGCACCGGTTTCTAAAGTGGCGGGTTTACTGCCTCCCCCAGAAGTATCACCGCGTACCCCCGGGTCTGTTTCAACCACTGCCAAAATCACAAAATTAGGTGGATTCACAGCTAACGGCACATCATTCCATAATGTAATAGTACATAATTCCTCACCTTTCAACCACTTATCAGAATCACCAATAATGTCTAAACTGGCACTGTATTGCTCAAAAGTATCTGGCACCATAAAATGAAAAAATTCATCATCTTTATATAAATATTGCATGTCGGTCTCCACTACATCTGCACCTTCAAGCGTATCTCCGGATTTAAACGTTTTTTCTAGCACTCTGCCAGTTTTAAGATTGCGCAATTTGACTCGATTAAATGCTTGCCCTTTGCCGGGTTTAACATATTCATTTTCTATAATACTACAGGGATCATTTTCTAACATGACCTTGAGTCCTGATTTAAACTCATTAGTACTGAAAAAAGCCATACATTCTCCTTCATTTTAATTAATAAAAACGGTTGTAAAATAAATAATGATACCTGAAATAAACACCCTTTGGCATCCTAAACACACAGAAAACACTTGGCAACAAGCACTACGTCAGGTCATTCGCGATCCGAATCAATTATTGAGTTTGCTTGATTTATCCCACCACCCGCTTGCTCAACAAATCCTGCAACAACCAACGTTTCCATTACGCATACCTTTAGGTTATATTGCCAGAATGCAAAAGGGAAATTTTGACGATCCACTGCTAAGACAAGTGTTACCGCTGCGCATAGAATTACAACAACATCGTGCTTTCAGTTGCGATCCGGTTGGTGATAAAGCGGCAGAAAAAATGCCTAATTTATTACATAAATATCAAGGACGTATGCTTATTTTAGCCACCAGTGCTTGTGCAATTCATTGTCGTTACTGTTTTCGTCAATATCACCCATATATACCAGAAAATCCTCTGATTAATCAACAAATTATTGATATTATTCGTGCTGATCAAACCATTACAGAAATTATTCTAAGTGGCGGCGATCCACTGATGTTAGATGATGAATCTTTGGCTAATTTTACCGCACAACTTGCGACGATACCACAGATCAAACGATTACGTTTACACACCCGAATGCCGATTGTGTTACCCGAACGAATAACTATAAATTTAATAAAATCATTAACTTCAACACATTTATCACTTATTATCATTACTCATGCAAACCATGCCAATGAATTTGATCAAAAAGTCAGTTCTGCATTGCACAAATTGTTTGAAGCTAAAATTACGTTGTTAAATCAATCGGTTTTATTACGCGGCGTCAATGACAACAAAGAAGCTTTGATACATTTAAGCGAAACGCTTTTTCAAAACCATATCATGCCCTACTATTTACATTTACTAGACAAAGTGCAAGGTGCACAACATTTTGATATTCCTGAAAAACAAGCCATTGAACTAATAGACTCTATGCGTAAAAATTTACCAGGTTATTTAGTGCCTAAATTAGTGAGAGAAATTGCAGGATTACCCTACAAACAACAAATTATCTAAGCATTAATCGACAAATAAGTTAATAAATTCAATGGCGTTTGCAACATACCCGTCGCACCCCATTGATCAGGCTGATCATCGACACCCAAATAACCATAAAGTGCGACAAAAGTACGCATACCCGCCCGTTGTCCAGCCTCAATATCACGTTGTGCGTCACCGACATAAATACAATTTTCCGGCTGCGTTTTCGCCAAAGCACACGCATATAACAAAGGCGCGGGATCAGGTTTTTTTTGTGGCAAAGTATCCCCGCTAATAGTGCAAACACTTTGCTCAGCCAATCCCAATTTTTCTATCAATGGCATCGTTAAATAATGTAACTTATTCGTCACAATTCCCCATTGAATGCCTTGTCGTTTAAAAACAGCCAACACTTCGCCCATGCCTGCAAATAAACAAGAACGTTCAGCAATATGATCGGCATAAATTTCAACCAAACGCTGGCGTAAAAATGCCGTCTGTGAATCCGTATCCGCCAAATTAAAACCATAGCGAATCAACGCCTCAGCCCCGTGTGATACCCATGGACGAATCACATCAAAAGCCAAAGGTTCACGCCGCTGCTCTTGTAAAACGGTATTCAATGCAAAAGCCAAATCAGGTGCCGTATCCAATAAAGTCCCATCGAGATCGAACAAGACCGTCTGTACCGAGTGTTTTTTCATGCTAAATGATTAATTAATAATTGAATTATGGAGTTATTTGTCTTTACTTTTAATGCTTTTTGTCTCATAATGGTGAGACTACTCAATTCACGATTATACTTGATGCCAGTACCTATTATGCACCTACTTTTTTTACTTAACTCTCACTAAATAATCAGCAAATCGCATTATATCAGCAGTAGGCATCCTTCATCTTAGACTATACTATTGCTTTCTGTATTCACATTAGGTCTATTGTCATGAAAATTAACATATTTCGTCAGCTTTCTTGGTTTTTTGCCGCATTTTTACTCATTTTTACATTCAACAGTCTTTCCGAAGAATTATTTGCTCAAAAAGGTTTATTATGGCAAGTAGAAAAAAACGGCGTTAAACCCAGTTACCTATTTGGTACCATGCACTCTGAAAACCCACAAGTGACCAGATTACTATCAGTGGTTAAACCTTATTTTACAAAAATCGACACCGTTTTTTTAGAAACAGAATTAAACATTACCGCTATTTTAAAAAGTTCAATCGCCCTTTTTCTAACACCCGGACAAACCTTAGATCAACTACTAGATAAAACAAAATATACCCAATTAATTCAAATTTTATATGAACACGGCATTCCCGAAGATTTTGCCAAAACATTAAAACCGTGGGCGATTATGATTATGCTGAGTAGCCCACAACAAAAAACGGGTGATATGTTAGACCTATTATTATACCAAGAAGCACAAGCGCAACATAAAAAAGTATTTGGATTAGAAACCATTGAAGAACAATTAGCCATTTTTGAAGATATTTCTTTTCCCGATCAATTAATTTTATTACAAGAAACCATCAATCAATTGGATCAATTGCCACAGATATTTCAACAAATGTTAGAATTATACACGCAACGTAATTTAACGGGTTTGTTAGATTTTAGCAAAAAATACATGATGAATGACACCAATAAGACGTTGATGGACACTTTTATCAAACGAATATTAAATGATCGCAATATAAAAATGGTCGATCGAATGCAAACTGCTTTACAAACAGGCAATTCCTTTATAGCTGTCGGTGCGTTACATTTACCGGGTAAAAATGGTATATTAAAATTACTTGAACAACAAGGCTATATCTTGACAGCCTTATATTAAACATCTTTCTACTCCAACTCTTCATAACAAAATGACCAATAGTGAGCACGCCGCATTTTGGACATTTCGCCCAAATAGCTGTGCCACATTTTTTGCCAAATATAAAAATGTCTCGTTCTGAACAAGAATTATCACAACATACCCCCGTTATGCAACAATATTTGCGGATTAAAGCAAAATATCCCGATATGTTGCTATTTTACCGTATGGGCGATTTTTATGAATTATTCTTTGAAGATGCCCAAAAAGCCGCACGATTACTAGATATTACCTTAACTGCGCGTGGCAAAGCCGGTGGACAATCGATTCCCATGGCAGGCGTGCCTTACCACGCAATTGAAGGCTACTTAGCCAAATTAGTACGACAAGGCGAATCAGCGGTTATTTGCGAACAAGTGAGCGATGCAGCAAGCAGTAAAGGGTTAGTAGAACGTGAAGTCGCACGGATTATCACGCCGGGCACTTTAACTGATGAAGCTCTTTTAGAAGAACGACAAGACAACTTATTAGCTGCCGTTCACAGTCAACAAACTGATTTATTTGGCATTGCGACCTTAGAACTTTCCAGTGGACGTTTTACCGTCATCGAAGTGCAAAGTTTATCTTTACTTGCCAGTGAATTAGCGCGCTTGCGTCCTGCAGAATTATTAATCAGCGAAACTGTAACATTACAACTTCCTCATGTTATATTTAAAAAACAGCCGGCTTGGTTTTTTGATTTACAAACCGCTAACCGCTTATTAACTGAACAATTTGGTACCCGCGATCTAGCAGGTTTTGGTTGTGAACATTTAACCGTTGCATTAGCTGCCGCGGGCTGTTTACTACAATATGCTCGTGATACGCAACGTGCAAGTTTGCCACATATTCAAGGTTTACATTGGGAACGACGTGAAGACAGTTTGTTAATTGATGCCGCCAGCCGCCGTAATTTGGAACTTGACAACGGTTTAGCCGGTAAATATGAACACACTTTAATTAACGTCATGGATCAATGTGCAACACCAATGGGTAGTAGAATGTTACGTCGTTGGTTACATCGTCCTCTCCGTACAGTAGAAATATTACAATATCGTCATCATGCAGTAGGTACTATCCTAGAACAACAAGCTTCCGCAACTTTATATCAACAACTTCGTGCTATTGGTGATATAGAACGTATTTTATCGCGAGTTGCCTTAAAAACCGCACGTCCACGAGATTTAACTCAACTGCGCACTGCGTTGGCTATGTTGCCCGAATTGCAGCAAACATTGACTACATTGATCAGCCCGCGCTTGCAAACTTTAGCGACTGAAATTAAAGAATTTCCCGAATTATATCAATTACTTGAACGAGCAATTATTGAAACTCCACCCATGTTAATTCGTGATGGCGGTGTCATTGCCATGGGTTATGATGCAGAACTCGATGAATTAAGGGGATTGAGTGAAAATGCTGGACAATATTTGGTTGCATTAGAAGCGCGCGAAAAAGAACGCACTGGTTTGACTAATTTAAAAGTCGGTTATAATAAAATACACGGCTATTATATTGAAATCAATCGGTTACATGCTGAAAAAGTACCTACTGATTACACGCGCCGTCAAACGTTAAAAGGCGCAGAACGCTATATTACTGAAGAATTAAAGCAATTTGAAGATAAAATACTCAGTGCTAAAGAACGAGCGTTAAATCGAGAAAAATATTTATACGAACAATTATTGGATATTTTGTTAGATTCATTAAAAATATTACAAATTTGTAGTGTCGCATTGGCAGAACTTGATGTGTTACATAATTTTGCTGAACGTGCTGATACACTAAAATATTACCCAGTGACTTTTACGAATAAAGAAGAAATTGAAATCATTGAAGGTCGGCATCCGGTGGTTGAAGCCATACAAACAACACCGTTTATGCCTAATGATTTAAAATTAGATAACAAAAATAGAATGCTTGTAGTGACCGGACCCAATATGGGCGGAAAGTCAGTCTTTATGCGTCAAACAGCTTTAATTGTCTTATTAGCACATATTGGTAGTTTTGTTCCCGCTCAACAAACGATTTTAGGACCGATTGATGGTATTTTTACCCGTATTGGTGCCAGTGATGATTTAGCCGGTGGGCGATCAACTTTTATGGTAGAAATGACAGAAACAGCTAATATTTTACATAATGCAACCCGTAATAGCTTGGTTTTAATGGATGAAATAGGTAGAGGAACGAGTACTTTTGATGGCTTATCATTGGCATGGGCAACCGCTGAGTATTTAGCCCGTCATATAAGCGCATATACACTATTTGCTACCCATTATTTTGAATTAACACGTTTGCCAGAACAATGTAAAAATATTGCTAATGTACATTTAGATGTCATAGAACAGGATGAAAAGCTTATTTTTATGCATAAAGTGAAGTCTGGCGCGGCAAACAAGAGTTATGGTTTACAAGTTGCGTTGTTGGCAGGTGTACCAAAAAATGTGGTTAAACAAGCGCAATTACGCTTAAAACAGTTGGAATCTCAACGATTACAGACTGTGCCGCAACAGGATGAATTTATACTAGCATTACCCACATCGCCAGAAACCCCACATCCAGTATTGGCACAATTAAAAACCGTGTCTCCTGATGATTTAACCCCCAAGCAGGCGTTACAAGTGCTTTATCAATTGAAAAAATTATTGTGATAGCTTGAATTGACTGAAAAATTTACTTTGCCATTGGCGGTAAATCTCCGCTTAACCCCATGGCATGTCGCATCATGGTTTTTTTCACCAAAGGTAGAGCGTTAGTCATGATAAGTCCTTGATTACGCAACCAACTTAGCACAGGTTGTTGATTGCCAAATAGGTATTTAAAGCCATCCATTGCGGTCATCACGGTCAATGTATTGGCTTTGCGCCACCGTTCATGTCGTTTTAAAATATGCACATGACCAAAGTCTCTACTCAGACGATGCGCTTTAATCACTACTTCGCTTAAAGAGGCTACGTCTAATAAACCTAGATTAACGCCTTGACCTGCTAACGGATGAACACTATGTGCCGCGTCACCTATTAGAGCTAGACGGGATTGGACGTAATGATGTGCATGTCCGCGTTTTAAGGGAAATAATGCGCGTTCGCCACAATTGATAATTTGTCCTAATTGACCAGCAATTGCTTGTTCTAATTGGGTTAAAAATTCTTGTTTTGGTAGGGCTATCAATTTTTGCGCAATCGGTGTGTCTGCACTCCAAACAATAGAACAGTAGTGAGGATTTGCTAAAGGTAAAAAAGCTAACGGACCAGTTGGTAAAAAGCGTTGCCAAGCAGTTTCTTGATGAGGAAATTCAGTGTGTATAGTAGCGACAATCGCTTGTTGGGCGTAATCGTGTGTTGTATAAGGAATTCCAGCGGCACTGCGAATACTAGAATTTGCACCTTCTGCACTGATGAGTAAACGTGTTATTAATTGGTTATTATCATTAAGTTGTACTTGCATTGCGGTTGCGTCATGTGTGAGTGCAAATTGTTGTATTTTAGCTGGACGATACCATGTAAGTAGTGAATTGTAGTGTTGTAATGCGGCTAATAAGCTGGTTTGTATGGCGCGTTGTTCTACAATATAACCCAATGTCGGTTCAGTAATATCGCTGCAATCGAAATGAATTTCTCCTGATCCACTTGCATCCCAAACGTGCATTTGTCGAAATGGACTGATGCCGGCTGCCACAATATTATCCCAGATGGATAAATGACGAAAAATACGCTCTGAAGCACGTGTCAGCGCGAAAACTCGCAAATCAATTGCATCAATAGGCATTTTTTCATGATTTTGGGAAGGCGTGGCGATTGGCATGGCTTCAATTAAGCCAACGCGCATACCCGCTTTTAACAGTGATAATGCGAGTGTGGTGCCCACAATACCGCTGCCAGCAATGAGTACGTCGTGATGTTGCATAAAGTTTTCCAAATAATTCAGTTTATTTTAATTGGAACTATAGCGCAATAATTATCTCATTATCAAGATGGTGGATTGCGTTCTGGCAATTCTGAAGTTATCTTAACCTAATTTTCGTAGAGTGCATAAGCGTACGTCATACACCGATTTTTGGAACTTTCACATTTCTTGGTGCATGACGCTTCGCTTATGCACCTTACGAGCTTGTTGATTTTATCTTTTTAATTTGATCAATTTACGTCATAATCGTATTTTTTACTTTTCATTTTGGAGAAATGCTATGCAATCCTCAAATCCTCAAATCCTCAAATCCTCAAATCCTCAAATCCTCAAATCCTCAAAAAGTAGCGTAAGAACCTTTGCGCGTTTGTCAAGCCTTGCCGTGATAGTTTCTTTTGGATGTATTTCTCAAGCTCAAGCGATTTGTCAGGTTGTTTTAGGTACAAACTGGAGCACTGCTAGTTGGTTCGGTTGCTCAAGTTCTCCCCCCGCCACCAGTGATGATGCTGCGGTCGGACTTAATCTCACCCTTAACCAAAATGTCACCGTTAACAGTCTCACTATCGACGCTGCAAGAACCTTAAATGCCAGTAGTTTCACCCTCACCCTAGCTGCCACCACACCGCTTATAGTAAATGGTACTTTCACCGCAGGCACTAGCACCGTGAAATTCAGTGATGCGGATCACACAGTGAATAGCAATATCACCTTCTATAACTTGCAATGGACAAACCCTATCACTGCACCGCGTACCATCACTATCAACGGTGCAATTACTTACACGGGGTCGACGTTTAATCTAGGTGGTAGCTCATCAACCAATAAAGTAACCTTTACAGGAACTGGAAGCGTAAATCCCACTGTGACGCTAGACTATTGTACCAGTACGGTGACGGGGATTAATTGTCCGGTGGTAAATCCACCCGTTGCTGCTTCTATTGGACTTTCGCTCAAAGACAAACCGGTGATTTTTTCTGAAGAGTTGAAAGAATAAGGCTGTCTCTAAAATCCGTCTGAATCAGCCCGCGTAGATCCGATTACGCTACGCTAATCGAACTTACGGTTTCTAAAATGTTTAACGAGTTGAAATGTTATTTTAAGTAATTGTATCCTGTTATTTGCAGTGCTATAATTGACGCTCTTTGGGGCTGTAGCTCAGTTGGGAGAGCGTCGCGTTCGCAATGCGAAGGTCGGGAGTTCGATCCTCCTCGGCTCCACCATTTCTTAAATCTCTATAATTAAAGCCATTCTTGCCTTTTACACATCTTCATCGTTTTGTCCCTGTAGCATAATGGATAATGCACTGGCCTCCTAAGCCGGAGACTCTAGGTTCAATTCCTAGCAGGGATACCACTGTTTATATTCACTGATGCTATACTAAAATTAACCTTAAGTTATCATCAAATGAGTCTTTCGATTATGTCTATTAAAATTAAGAATAAGTTATTATTTGCTCTCATTTTTATTTACACTGTTAATGTTTATGCTGTTGATCCAATGGTTGCAGCAGGTGGTTATTATTCTCTATTTTTAACCGAAGAAGGAACGGTGTGGCAATGGGGCGGACAATTTGCCGCTGTCAATAAGACTGATCCACCAACACCACGTCAAATCACACCTTTAGAAAATATAATTGCTGTTGCGGCTGGACGTTATTTTTCTTTAGCTTTAGATCAAGAAAATCAAGTGTGGGCATGGGGTAGTAATAATCATGGTCAATTAGGTAATGGTGACGTAAGTTATAATAATCCTATACCCGCTTTGGTGAAAGATTTAGCCCACATTACGCAAATTAAAGCTGGTTGGTTTCATGGATTAGCATTGCGAGAAGATGGAACTTTATGGAGTTGGGGACAAAATGAAGAGGGACAATTGGGCGATGGGACGCGCACAACTCGAACTTTACCTGTACAAGTAACTGATTTAAATAATGTTGTATATATCGCTGCTGGGCGTAATCATTCTTTAGCGGTCACTGATGATGGTCATGTTTGGGCTTGGGGTGTGAACGAAACTGGGCAGTTAGGCAATGGTAGCAATGTCAGTAGCAGCATACCAATTCAGGTCAAAACTATTTCCAATATCGTCAGTGTTGCAGCTACCCGCGATCATTCTCTAGCACTTAGCAAAGAGGGTACGGTTTGGGCTTGGGGTGATGATTCGTCGGGGGAATTGGGGGATGAGTTAGAAATTGATAGCCATATTCCTGTTAAAGTTAAAGGCTTAAAAGATGTTGTAGCGATTTCGGCAGAAGGTTGGGATCATTCGCTTGCCATTACTAAAACTGGTGATGTATGGGCATGGGGATCAAATCAATATGGAAAATTAGGTGATGGTACGGAGGAAAATCGCTCTGTTCCGGTTAAAGTGGAACAAGTTGGTAATATTATTGGTATTGCAACTGGTTGGGGACATTCTCTTGCTTTAACTAAAACTTATCAAGTGTGGAGTTGGGGAAATAACGATCACGATCAATTAGGTAATATCAATAGCGGTGAATATTCAGTGTATCCAGTTTTAGTTCAACAAATCGCTTTAGCAAAACCTATTCGCTGTGAAACCGGTTGTGAAGAAGGTAAACCCTGTGTTTGTTTCGACAGTTTAGAAGACGAATATTCAGTGGGAGAGCAAATAAAATTGTCAGTTACATTAGATACTCATCAAATAGAATCAGACAAGTCGTTAGATTTATACGTTATTGTTGGTTTTTATGTCAATGATCAAGCTCAGTTTCTGTTTTTAACCTCCGATCAAACATTTACATCTACCCCAACCCCTTACGATCCTGATATTGTTTTATCAGAATCTGAAAAATTAGAACTATTTGATATTCCAGTAGAAAATTGTATGGGCGGTGATTATACGCTGTATGCTGCCTTTGTTAATCAAGGAGATAAGCCAGAAGTGGAAAATGTCGTTTCTAATTTAGCCACCCGTCAAGTGACTTTAGAAAATATTTGTTCGTCTAGTATAATATCAGATATTGATCAATAAGTTAATCTATTTTTGCGCCACGATTCTCATCCAATTATCCTTTTCGCAGATTTCCACAATGGCGAACCGATTTTGGTAACCGTTAATGATATCGTCGGTTTGTTCTTGCAAAATACCCGATAACACAATAAAACCGCCCAATTTAATCTGTTGCGCAAATTGTGGTGCCAATGTTATCAAAGGTTTTGCAAGAATATTAGCCAAAATACAATCAGCTTGCATATTAGGTAAATTTTCGGGTAAACAAACAGTGAGTTGCTTTTCAACTCCATTTTTAATGGCATTTTCTTCTGTTGCCAATAATGCCTGTGGATCGTTGTCAACACACCAAACTGTAGTCGCCCCTAATTTAGCAGCAGCAACGGCTAAAATACCCGATCCACAGCCATAATCAATCACCGTTTGTCCAATGAAATCAACTTGTTTGTCTAACCATTCTAAACAAAGTGCCGTAGTTGGATGTGTGCCAGTGCCAAATGCTAATCCCGGGTCTAATAAGATATTAATCGCTTGTGAATCAATTGGTTGTTCCCAACTTGGACAAATCCACAACCGTTGACCAAAACGCATTGGATGAAAATCTGCCATCCAAACTCTAGTCCACTCTTGATCAGCTAAGGGCACAATTTGGTAAGTCAGTGCGGGATCAATTAATTCAATGAGTTGCTGTTTTAACCACGCTATTTGGATATCACCATTAAACAAACCGATAACACAGATTTGTTGCCATAAAGGTGTCGTATTAACAGCAGGTTCATAAACTGGTTGATCAGCCGCATCTTGCAAAGTGATTGATAATGCGCCTAATTCCAGTAATATCTCTGATAATTCATCAACTTGAGATTCTGCTACTGCTATACTGATTTGTAGCCAAGCGGGCTGGTTTTCCATAATTATCATTCAGTTGCTAAAGTTTTAACCACCTCTCTCAAACCAATAACTGTCCGTGTTAAACCGTCATAGTTGATTTTGTCAGGTGTATCTTCGGCAGTGTGATAATAGGGGTAGCGAAAAGGTGCGGTATCTGTCACCATCATCGCTGGATAATTATATTGTCCAAATGACCAATGATCAGAAAATTCAACTCCGGGCACGGCAGCCAATGTGGCTAATCCTTCTGAAGGCAGCGTGGCGTGTTGTCTAAAAATATCAATGGTGTTTTTGACTAATTGACGTGAGGAAAAATTACCAATGAAAGCGATAAAATTACCTTGATCGGGATAAAAACGTTCAAAAGGCCAAGGATAGTGTTGACTTTGTGGGGCTTCTGTATAATAACCAATTGTCTCTATAGAAATCATACCGATAATATCTTGTTGTTGTTCAGCCACTTGAGTCGCGTAAACTAAACTGCCCATCTGTTGAGTACCAAAATAAGGTAATTCTTCATTGGCAAAAGCAACCAGTTTGACCGTGCGTGCAAACGATTGTCCTTGCAAAAAATCAGCAATAGCGAGCAGTGCCGCAACGCCAGAAGCATTGTCATTGGCACCAGGTGAATCAGGAATAGAATCATAGTGCGCACCCACAATTAAGATTTCATCGGGTTTTGTTTGCCCAGTAATTGTCACTACTAAATTAGAGAAATCATCAGTTTCAACAGTATAAGTTTGCTCATCTACTTGATAACCATAATTAGTTAAGGTATTAATTAAATAATTCTTAGCCGCTGTTAATTGGGCTTCATTTTCAATATTACGTGGTGAGGCAGCTAATTCGGTAATATGCGATTTCAGTTGTTGTGATAAGGTCGTTGCTGCTGCATCTAAAGGAGGAGCAGTTCCTTTAAAAGAAGTATTAGGCATTGAAATCATATAATATAATGAAATACTTACAATAATCGCCAAAATGAGCAAGGTGATGATGATGTCAAATATTAATCGTTTAAGAAAAGAACGCATTTTCATATGAATTTTTAAATCGCAATGGCAGAGTATTTCGTTGGATAATAAAGCATTATCAAGCGGTTTACTGAATTTTACGTTCAGCTAAAAGCGCATTAATATTTTCAAGCAATTCGGTTTCGTTAAAAGGTTTACCTAAATAACGATTAATGCCGATTTTTTCTGCGCGATCGCGATGCTTGGTGCCAGTACGCGAAGTAATCATAATGATAGGAATGTGCTTTAAATTCGCTGTGTTACGTACTTGAGTGGCTAATTCATAACCATCCATACGCGGCATTTCCACATCTAATAACATGAGATCGGGTACATGTTCTTGTAATTGTGCCACCGCATCCACGCCATCTTTGGCAGTCAATACTTCCATGCCTTGGCGTTTTAACAAGCGGGCTGTGACTTTACGTACGGTAATCGAATCATCAACGACCATAATAGTTGTAACCACAGGCTTTTCTTCAGCCGCTTCTTCCAATTGAGATTGTTCATAATGCACTGCTGTATCGACGCGCGTGAGTGTTGGTACGTCTAAAATAAGTACCACACGTCCATCTCCTAAAATCGTGGCACCAGCTATCCAACGAATCGCACCAATTTGTGGTCCAACGGCTTTAACTACAATTTCTTTACTGCCTTCAATGCTATCGACTAATAGTGCAATTCGTCGTTCACCGGTACGTATTAATAACATTGGAATGAGTGGCATATCAACTGACGCTTTTGAAAATCCTAATAAATCAGCTAAATGAAACACACGATATTTTTTCTCCATATAGGTATAATATCGCTCATCTTGCATTTGACGCGAATCATCACCCAATACCGCTTGTCTTTGAGTGCGCATCACTGCATCGACGTGATTTAACGGTACTGCCATCGTTTCCTCACCAATATGAATCATTAATGCTTGCGTAATGGTCAACGATAAAGGCAGACGAATTTCAAACGAAGTACCTTTACCCGTTTGTGAGTAAATTTGTAAACTGCCGCCCAATTGCTTCACTTCGTTATTCACTACATCCATACCCACACCACGCCCAGAAATTTGAGTAACAGTCTTAGCCGTACTGAATGCAGGTTCTAAAATAAACTGCATCAATTCTTGATCATTAATCACGATACCGGGTTTTAGCATTTGTCGTTCTTCAGCTTTTTTACGAATAGCAGACAAATTCAAACCTGCTCCATCATCGCTGAGTTTAATAATCAAGTCACTGCCTTCTTTTGATAAATCGATGATAATCTTAGCAAGAGCTGGCTTATTAGTTTGTTGACGTGTTTCGCTGTCTTCAATACCATGTCCTATTGCGTTGCGCAACAAATGTTCTAAAGGCGCAACGATACGATTCAGCACCGTTCTTTCAAATTCAATACTTTCACCGTTAATAATAAATTCGACTTGTTTACGCAATTCACGCGAAGTTAAACGTGCAATCCGTTGTAATCTTGGTGTAATTCTGGAAAAAGGAATCATTCGAGTACGCATAATCCCTTCTTGCAATTCAGCACCGATGCGGGTTTGTTGAATTAACAAGGTATCACTTTGTCGCATCAAGGTTTTTAACTGATCTTGAATGCTAGTTAAATCGCTGACACTTTCCATCAAACTACGCGACAGTTGTTGCATAACCGAAAAACGATCAAGTTCTAATGGATCAAATTCTTCATCACCTTCGACATTCAAGGTTTCACCAAAATGAGATAAAATTTGTGCTTCTGTCTCAATTTCTAATCGACGCAATTGATCGCGTAAACGGATAACGGTTTGTTCCATTTCTGAAATATTACCGCGTAACGATCCTTGTTGTTGTTCCATGTGGGCGCGAGAAATAGAAAGCTCGCCTGCAAGATTAGTCAATTTATCAATCAAAGTAACACGAACACGAATACGATCCTCACCAGTTTCAGCCATTTCCATGTCTTTTTCGACACGCTCTGGCTTAGGCTCTGTTTCTTCGTCAATAGTTTTGGGCTTTTTAGGTGCTGCTTCAATTGTAACAGTTTCTGTAGGTGGTGTTAATTCAACAACAGATGCACTGTTATCACTACGATTAGTTTGTTCGGCACCTGAAGTTAAGTAGTTGTTAATTTGGTTAATTAAATCATTGGGCAGTTCTAAAGGTACGCTAGAACGCACGGCTTCCAGCATTGCAGCTAATTCATCCACACTATTTTGAACAATTTCTTGCAGCCTAGGATCAGATTGTGCGGTGCCTTCAACAATGCGCGTTAAAATTGATTCTAAATGATGACTCAGATCGCCCATTGGTTTAATTCCAACCATGCGGGCTCCACCTTTTAAAGTATGCAATTCGCGTTGTAACTCTTTCATTAATTGCATATTATTGGGCGAAGATTGCCAACGCTCTAACAATGATTGGGTATTTTCTAAAATCTCTTCAGCTTCATCTAAGAAAATTGCCATAAACTCATCGGAAGCGTCTAGTATATTGTCTTCCGATGGGGATTTAGCGTTATATTCTTCTTCTGATTGTGATTCTTTAACTTCGATAGTTTCCAAGACCGATTGTGCTGCTTTAATTTGTTCAAGCAAAGCTCGCTGCCGTTCTAAATCAACGGCACCTGCACTAAGTACTTGTTCAATTAATTCACTGGCTTCCTGAAAATAGACTAAAATAGTTGTATCTAATGTGATTTCATGTTCTAACAAAGTGCGCGCATAATTTTCCATAGGTCCTGCAAGATTGGAAATAGCAAAGAGATGCACACTGCGAGAACTTCCATTTAATGTATGAAAAGCGCGGATCAGCTCTTGGCTAATAGGTTTTGCGACGGTGGGATCAAATTGTGCCAAAAATTGTTTTAGATTGCCTAAATGTACCTGTGCTTCTATCTTAAAAATTTCCAATAACTTAGGATCAATCGCATCTTCCTCTTCCATCGATGAAAGTTCGTCCAACTCTGCCGATTCGGACAGAGGAAATACTGTTTCTGCAGTATTTTGTCCTAACTCATCAAAGTTAAAGGATTCTTCTAATTGATTGTCAGCTAATTCAGGCAATTCTTCGTTTAATTCTGGCAAATCATCTGTTGAAAATTCAGCATCTAACTCAGCAAAATCTAAACCATTTAAATCATCAGAAACTGGATCATCAAATTCTAGTTCATTATCTGAAAATTCAAGAGATTCTAAGCTTTCTTCATTACTTTTTTCAGCTAAAGATGAATCGGCAGGGGGTAAATTGACAGGTTTAGCCGGTATTTTTTTCACTATGGATTCAGATTTATTGATCGATTCACCAGACGTTTCCGATTTAGGCGCGGATGCACTTAAATTAGCTTCTTCTTCAGTTTCAAATTCGCCAATACCTTCCCCTTTAGTCTGATTAAAGTAATCTGCTTGTGAAATTAACAATGCCACTTTGTAAGGTGTCACACGACCAGATTGAAAATCTTCGATCATGCCAGGCACCAGTGGTTCAACCTGTTCAATCAGATCAAATACCGTATCAGTAATAGGTATAGTATTTTCTAAAATACGATTAAGAATACTTTCAAATTTCCATCCCAACTCACCAATTACGATCGCACCCACAAGGCGACCACTGCCTTTCAAAGTGTGAAAAGCACGACGTAATTCTCTTAATGCCTCAGTATTACTATGATTTTCTTTCCATAGGGTAAAATTTTTGGCAATTTCACCAATCACTTCAGTCACTTCCTCAACGAAGATTTCAATAATTTCTTCATCAACATCTTCAATTGGAGTTTGTTCTGGAATTTCAAGCAGTTTCATGGCTATTCATTCTTAGCGTTGAGACGTTCAAGGAAAACGCAATCATTACAGGCAAAATTCATTGAGCAAATAAAATTCTTAGTCGTTGTTCAATACTGTCTAAAATATCATCTGCATCCATTGGATTACCCGCTAATGTATCTAGGTATAATTCTAATCCAATTAACGTGTCAGCTAATGCTTTTAGCTTATTTTCAGGCGGAACAACTTTATCTTTAACAAATATTTTATCAATGTATTGATTACATTTTGCCATTAATTTTGCAGCGCGTGCATGGGCTGCAATGAATAAAAATCCTTCTACTTGCTTTAAACGATTAGGCACTTCAAGTAACTCTTCATCAGGTTGTCCCGTATCAATAAAGGTAACAAGTGGTTGAATGACTTGGGCTAATTCAGTTTTAGCTTCATTCACACCCACACCTAAAATAATGCCAAATTGCGGTGTTTCTGAAAATTCGGTATTAGGGCTTTGTTGTAATCGTTGTCTAGCGTGCACACCTTGTACACCTAAAATATCTAATGCTGCGCTAATTTTTAATAGTGCATTGGCAATATTTAACAAAGAATTCAAATCTGAAGGTCGCTTATTTTGTGTGACTTCTTCAATCATTTTTGCTTGTTGCAACATTGATTTATGCTGAACAGTTAAACCCAACAATCCTAATGTATTTGCCATATCTTTCAACAAGATAATCAGTGGCTCCAATTCTGCTACAGACGGATTATCCGCACGATTGAAAATATCAAGAGTTTCTTCTACCCGCGCAAATTCATCTTTGAGCAAGGTAATCACTGTTTTCATTAATTCAATATCAGGACCTGAAAACATGAGTCGTGCATTTTGTAAAGCCGCTTCATTTGGAAAGAAATCGCTTAATTTAAAGACTTCTTTAACACTATGAATAACCTTACCTTTGGAACGTGCATGGGCTGCAAAATATAACAAATTGGTTAATATCACCTTAGGCACAGGCTGACGTAGCGCGAGATTACCATGATCCACGATTTGTTTGATTAATGCATCAATCTGTTTCAATAAACCAATTAGGTTATTATTAAGTTCAATACCTTTCTGTAAAGTTGCCTCCAAAATACCTTCAGTAACCCACCAAACTTTGGTTACTGGCGCACTACCAGTTACTTGCTGTAGTTTTTGCATCACGCCATAAAGAAATTTGGCGCCTTCGTCGGGAGAAGCGGGATTTTTTGCTAAAGCAACATAGCCTTTTTGATAGGCAGCTCTCAATTTATTGACATATTCTTTTAGTTTGTCATCTGGCATTTTTGGGGCTTTCACATGAGGAATCGCAACAGAAACATCAGGCGCAAACAAACTATTTGCCGGTAAAGCGGCTTGTTTTCTTAACGCACGCAGTTCATTGAGCAAAGGCAATAAAGCCAATGGCATATCGCGCTGCACAATTAGTAGATGGTCTAAATAATTAGGCAACTGAATTAAAGCCCGCATGAGCACATCATAGGTGGTTTCATTACTGTCAATCTTTCCTGACAATAGCGTTTTGATCGTTTGCTCTACATTTTGTACGAGCGATGACGCTGTTTGTAGTTCTAACATGCTGAGCACACCGCGTATTTCATGTAGCCAAACGACACACTGTTGTAATGGTGCTGTATCTGTCTGGTTTTCAACAAATTGTTCTAATGTCTGGCGTGTTTGTTTCAGACTTTCGTCAATTGTTGCCTTCACCCATCTTAGGGCAGAGTACTTCATCTTTTAGTTACCAATCTCTCTAATGAATCTGTAAATTATTATTTAAGGTTTTTAGTCATTTGTTCAATTTCTTTCAGCGCATCTTCTGGTAATCTAAAGCCAGAGACTGATGTCTTTAATTCATTGGCTAAGACAGCAAGACGCTCAATAGCCGCAGCGGTTTCTTTAGTACCTTGTGAAGTTTGCGTGGTAATTTCTTGAATAATGGTCATTGTACCTGAAATATTGGATGCAACCGCCGCTTGTGTTCGGGAGGTTTGAGAAATATTTTCGATTTGACCAGCTAATTGCACGGAAACCTTTTCAATTTCGGTGAGTGCCTCACCTGCTCTTTCGGCAATTTTAGCACCATTTACAACCCCACTGGTACTTTGTTCCATTGAACTGACTGCTTCATTGGTATCGCTTTGAATAGTTTTAACTAATGCGTCAATTTGTTTAGTTGCATTACCGGATCGTTCTGCCAATCGTTGAACTTCATCTGCAACAACCGCAAATCCACGTCCAGCTTCTCCTGCCATTGCCGCTTGAATCGCAGCATTTAATGCAAGGATATTGGTTTGATCAGCAATATCATCAATTAAACCAACAATTTCCCCAATTTCTTGTGAACTTTCACCTAAGCGTTTAATACGTTTAGAAGTTTCTTGAATTTGCTCACGAATTGAATCCATACCTGTAATCGTGTCTTGCACTGCTTTAGCACCTTTGCTGGCAATGGTAACCGATTTTTTTGCAACATCTGCTGATTCAACTGCATTAGCAGATACTTTCTTAACCGAATTTGCCATACCGATAATGGCTTGACCGGCTTTGGCAATTTGTTGTGCTTGTCTTTCACTGGCTTGAATCAATTGAGCTGCTGTTTGTCTGGTAGATTGAGCGGCAGCTGTGACTTGAGTGGCTGTTTTGTTAATACTAATAACTAATTCGCGTAATGCTTCGATGGAATAGTTAATAGCATCTGCAATTGCACCAGTAAAATCTTCTGTAACAGTTGCATTAACAGTTAGATCACCATCTGCCAAATCAGCAATTTCACTCAATAACCGTAAAATGGCTTCTTGGTTACGTTGATTGGTTTTTTGACTGTCTTGTAAACGTAATTTAGTTTCAGCTTCTCGTGCTTGATTAATACGTGTGATAATGACACTTAACAATACTAACATTAACAATACGATACCTGCTAATATATTGCCTAAATTAGCAGAAATAAACCGCCCTTCAGAGGCGCTGATATATGCTTCGTGTAATTTTTCAATTGCATTTAATATATGGGGATTTGCATCGGTAATTGCTAATAGTGCGTCTTTTGCTTGAAAGAGTTGTTCTGATTTATCTAAAAAATAATCAATCTGTTCGATGCGAGCTTCAAATAATGCAGCTAAATCTTGAATAGCTTGTTGTGCTGCGGTATCAGCAATGGGTGTGACTTCATCATTACCATCCAGCAAATTTGCTAATACATCACCAAATTCGCTAATATCATCACCTAATTGTTGTTCTGCATTAATCGCTTCAGCATCACCGCGAAATGAAATACGAATATTATTAGAAATTCTTTCCAGTAACATAAGTTGATTGGTTGCAAGGCGCATTTGCATGGGGGTTGCCTCGCCTGCAATCATGGTTTGTAGCACTGAGTTAGTTTTAGCAGCAATATCGACTGCGATTTGTGATAATTGGGTATATTGTCCATAAAGTCGTGTGACAGCTTCTTGTGTGCTAACCAGTTGAGCAATGTTGGTTTCTGTTTCTTTCCAAAGTGTGCTTAATACAGTTAGCGCAGGTATTGCTTCCTCTGGTGTACCCGCCATGCCTGTTTCTTCATTGCCAGTGGAAAGTAAATCCAGACTCTTTTTGTATTGAATACGTGAATCAATAAGGTTTTTGAATGCTTCTTCATTACCCCGTGCCGCTGCGGTTGCATGTTGGGTAATTTGCTGTGAAAGCAGACGTTGTTGAGTCACATAACTCAGATATTCCTCGTCATGATCTTTATCAATCGCGACAAGGTAAAACGTTAATACCATTAATATAAATGATATTAGTAAGATTCCAATAAACATAAACAGCCATGTATTTTTATTTACAACTGGCTTTAGTGAAATTTTTTGCATAAGTAAACTTTACCCTCCACAAACAGGCATACTGGCACGATCACCGCGTATGCAACGATTAAATTTCCAATTTATTTTCGCGCTATAAAGCAAACTGGTTTTCCTAAAAAGTTGGCGAGGAAATTCGTGCAGATAATAGTAACTGTTGTTGTCCATTGTCTTCCATGCCTATTTTGATTAACTAGTAGTGGTAAAACGCTTAAATTTTTGTAAATCACTTACAACAGTTATTGCTAAAACAAGTACTCAACATTATTCTCCCCAATTTCAAACAATATGAGCTTTCGATTTTCATCAAATCAGCCTGTTTTATAACAGCCACTGTGTAGATTTTACAACGTACGCATCATTTTGTGCGCTTTTCAATGCAGAAAAAAATTATCTATCTATTTTTCATTTAGTTATTGCAAGATAAATTATGCTGCTGTAGTAAAACTATATTGCTGCTTTTAAAAATATTTCATTTTCGGCTAAAGCATGCATATCAAATACGGTCCATGTTGTACTATCATACGAAAATAACCCTTTAGCAAAGGGCGCAATCCATGCTTCTTTACAAGGCGTTTCCATATCACGAATATGTTCAGGAAAATGCTTGATACCCATAACTTCATCAACCAGTAAACCGGCGTAAATACCGGCATGACTGATGATGACTAAACGTGTCCTGTTTTCGATGATAAGTGGGCGATTATCTAAGCAAGCTTTTAAATCAATCACTGGCAGTAATAATCCACGCACATTGGCAAGCCCTTTGACCCAAGCTTTTGCGCCCGGCACTTTAGCTAAAACAGTAGGGCACAAGATCACTTCGCGAATTTCACTAATGGGTGATACAAGTAGTGCTTCTCCTAAACGAAAAGCAATACCTCGCCAAATCTCTTGTACGTTTTCTTGACGTGGCAACCCTTTGGCACGCAATTTTGCACGTCGTTCAATCTCTTGCAATAATTGAAAAGGAGTATGAATTGTTGTGTTTACCATAGAGCATTATTTTCGTATGATGCGCGTAGCTTTGGTAAGATTATCGTTAAAAATCATCATAACGACAAAAGCTTATCGTCGGTCATCGATTCATCCTATCAAACGTTTCACTGCATCCAGTAATTCATCTTGCTTGACCGGTTTAACCAGAAATTCTTTAGCACCTTGCATCAAACCCCACGCGCGATCGCTTTCCATATTTTTAGAAGAAACGATAATCACTGGGATCGAACTCGTCTCTGGTGCTTTGGTAATCTTGCGGGTTGCTTGAAAGCCATTTAAACCGGGCATGACCACATCCATAATAATTAAATTAGGCTTAGTGTCTTTAGCCTTTTGTATGCCTTCCTCACCATTAGAAGCTTCGGAAGTCTGGTAACCTTGACCTTCCAAAATATTCTTAACAAGATAGGCATCGGTAGGAGAATCGTCTACTATTAATATATGTGCCATACCTTATCTCTACAATTTACTGTTGTTTTGAAGTTTCATTAACGTCAACTACGTAGGCTTTAATGGTACTTAATAATTCTTCTCGTGTAAAAGGCTTTGTCATGTAGTGTTCAGCTCCTACAATACGCCCTCGCGCTCGCTCAAATAAGCCATCTTTACTAGATAGCATGACAATGGGTGTCTTTTTAAATGTTGGATTATTTTTAATCAGTGCACAAGTCTGATAACCATCAAGACGTGGCATCATGATATCGACAAAAATAATATTGGGTTGATATTCCATTACTTTAGATAAAGATTCAAAACCATCGGTTGCGGTAATGACTTCACAACCGGCTTTTTTTAAAAGTGTTTCCGCAGTGCGACGAATGGTTTTACTATCATCTATCACTACCACCTTAATTCCTTCAAAATTTGCTTCGCTACTCACGGTTTTATCCACCACGCAGAATATATAAAAATACTTTTATTTAGTATAAAACGAGCATGATTCGATTACTATTTATACTAGTCGTTATCAGATATGTCAAACGACATAACCATCTCGCAAAAAAGAGACCAAACTAACATTGTTTGTTATCATCAGTAGATTATTTCTAGTCAACTCGCAGCAGATAAATTGAACTGTTTTTTTCATATAATAGACCCTAATATATAGTATCAAGAGTTAGAAGTTACCCGCAGTCACTAGGGTATCGTAAGCTATCTACTGATTTTCTCATGAGTTCAAACATCATTAAGTATTATTTTAACACAATACGCAAATGAACACTGGTTTTGATCAAGTTTATTAAAGCTGTATTGTAAACGAAACGACTCGCTAACACACTATTTTAAGTTAACCGATTGCTCAAAAGGCACAGTATGTATTCAGATTCTCTCAATACCGTCCCCCATTTAACTACAGTTTTACGTGGACCTTTACAACATTTAGAAAGTCATTTGCTGCAAAATCAGGCAGAAATCGAAAAATGGTTTCGTCAACAGTGGCATATTGCGCCAGCCCCTTTTTACACTTCTGTTGATTTACGCAATGCAGGATTTAAATTGGCTCCAGTGGATACTAATTTATTCCCAGGCGGTTTTAATAATTTGAATCCAGCTTTCTTGCCTCTTTGCATTCAAGCCGTGCAATCAGCAATCGAACGCATCAATATTAGTACAACACGGATACTCATTATTTCTGAAAATCACACTAGAAATTTATTTTATTTTGAAAGTATTTTAACCTTGCGTGATATTCTGCAACAAGCGGGTGTTGAAGTACGTATTGGCTCTATGCAACCCAATTTAAAAGCACCACAAGAAATTATGTTACCGTCAGGATACAGCATCACATTAGAACCGCTAATTCGCATTGATAATTATGTGAGCGTTAAAGATTTCATGCCCTGTATCATCTTATTAAATAATGATTTATCAGACGGTTGCCCCCCAATTCTTGAAAATATTCAGCAATTAATCATGCCACCATTACATTTAGGTTGGTATACTCGTTTAAAATCTAAGCATTTTACTCACTATCGTCAAGTTGCCCAAGAATTTTCTCAACAATTAAATGTAGACCCTTGGCTAATTGAACCCTTATTTAAAAATTGTGGCGAAATTGATTTTATGAAACGTTCAGGTGAAGATTGCTTAGCTGATAATGTCACCGCTTTGTTACATGATATTCAAAAGAAGTATACTCAATATCAAGTACCCTATAAACCCTTTGTTATCATTAAGGCTGATTCAGGCACTTATGGTATGGGTATTATGACAATACATGATCCAGAAGAAATTTACCATCTTAACCGCAAACAACGCACCCGCATGGCGGCAACCAAAGCAGGACAAAAAAATACGAAAGTGATTATTCAAGAAGGCGTTTATACTTTTGAAACATTAGGAGAAGCGGTTGCTGAACCCGTGGTATATATGATTGATCATTTCGTTGTAGGTGGATTTTATCGTGTACATACTGAGCGCGGTATTAACGAAAATCTGAATGCACCGGGCATGCATTTTGAGCCGCTTGCTTTCGTAGATTCTTGCATCACACCAAATCAAGACATGGAACCCGATGCCTGTCCCAACCGCTTTTATGCTTACGGCGTTATTGCGCGACTTGCTTTACTGGCAGCCGCCCGCGAATTGCAGGAATAGGAAATCAGTTGTAACTTTTAATAAATAATCACAAGTAAGATACGGTTTACACTAATTTTCCGTATCTTACATTTCCGATTTTTTACTTACCAAAAGCTACCATGATTTTAGCAACAGTGAAACAGTCGGGTGAATCTACCAAAGTGCGAATTTTATCTACGTCCGAACCATTCAATTTCTCAAAATAACTAAAACATCTTCCAACTCTCTAACAAGTTGTTGAATAATTGATGATTGTTCAGAAGAATGCGTGAAATTATTTGTTTCGTCTTCAGTTAAACGCTGTTTTGCGCCACCAATGGTAAAACCTTCCTCATAAAGCAAGGCGCGAATCTGACGAATCAGAACCACGTCTTCTCGCTGATAATAACGCCGATTGCCTCGCCGTTTAATCGGTTTTAGTTGTAAAAATTCTTGTTCCCAATAACGCAACACATGCGGTTTAACTGCACACAAATCACTTACTTCACCGATTGTAAAATAACGTTTACCCGGGATAACGGGTAATTCGTTACTGCTTACTTCCAGCATAGGCTTCTACTCTAGATCTGAGTTTTTGTCCAGGACGGAAAGTCACAACACGACGCGCGCTAATTGGAATTTCTTCTCCAGTCTTAGGGTTACGACCTGGGCGTTGATTTTTATCCCGTAAATCAAAATTACCAAATCCGGATAATTTAACTTGTTCTCCCTTTTCTAATGCAGTGCGAATTTCTTCAAAAAACAAGTCAACCATTTCTTTGGCTTCTCGCTTATTTAATCCCATTTCTTCAAATAACTTTTCTGCCATTGTTGCTTTTGTAAGTGCCATAATCTACTTCCTTAGTTGTGCATTGAAATTGTGGTTAAGTGCTTTCAATATTTTTGTCATTACAGTATCAATTTCTGATTCGGTTAGATTGCGAGAAAATTCTTGAAAAATCAAGCCTATTGCCAAACTTTTTTTATCAGTTTCAATGCCTTCTCCCTGATACACATCAAATAGAGATATTTCAGTCAGTAATTCTGATGCTGTTGCTTGAATACAGGTTAACATGTCATTCGCATGAGTTTTGGCTGCAACCACAATCGCAATATCTCGTCTAGTTGATGGATATTTAGAAATTTCTTGAAATTGGGTCACTGTTGCCTGACAAAGCGGTGCAACTTGTAATTCAAACAAATAAACGGCTTGATTGATTTCTAAGGTTTGCATCAGGCTGGGATGTAATGCGCCTAATAACCCAATTTGATTTTTTCCATGATAAATTGCTGCAGTTTGTCCCGGATGTAAGGCGTGATGTTGGGCGGGCTTGAATTGAAAAGCTTGACGACTCAAACCAAGCAATGCCACAATATCAGCTTTTACATCAAAAAAATCAACTGGTTGTGACGATATTCCCCATTGTTCAGAGAGACGTGATCCTGCTACAATACCGGCAATCATTTTATCTTGCTGTAATTGTTCATTGATCTTAATAAAACGCAAACCCGTTTCAAACAAGCGAATGCGTTGTTGTTGACGTTTTTGATTGTAAATCAGTGCTTGTAACAGACCTGTCCACAAGCTGGTACGCATAATCGCCAACTCATTTGAAATGGGATTTGCCAATGTGATACCTGCCGCCTCAGGATTTATTTTTTCTTGTAATTGCGGATCAACAAAGCTATAAGTAATGGCTTCTTGATAATCTCGTTGAATTAATACGGATTGTATCGTTGCAGTATCAATCGTCACTTGCGGATGCAGTTGCAAACATGCTTTTGGTGCACGACTGGGCAAGTTATTATATCCATAAGCCCGCACAATTTCTTCAATTAAATCAGCTTCAATTGAGATGTCAAAGCGGTAACTGGGTGATATTACTTGCCAACCGATGATTTGTGTTGTTTGTTCTTGGAATAGCGCAGTAAATTGCATTCCCAAACGGGTTAATATTGCTTCAATTTGCTGTGTGGGTAATGCATAACCCAAAATTCTTTCAATTCTTGCCTGACGTAAAATCACTGTTGGACGGATAGGCATTGTATTATGATCAACAACTTCAATCAATTGTCCGGCTTCGCCACCTGCAATGTCTAGTAGTAATTGGGTAGCGCGCTCGATAGCACGTTGTTGCAATTGTGGATCAACACCGCGTTCAAACCGATGTGATGAATCAGTGTGTAAGCCATAGCGTCTAGCACAACCGGCTAGTTGCGTGGGCGCGAAAAAAGCACTTTCAAAAAAGATGGATTGGGTTGACTCAGTCACAGCCGACTCTAATCCACCCATAACACCCGCAATTGCTAACGCTTTTTGTTCATCGGCAATAACTAATGTGGTATCGTCTAAGGTGACTGTTTGTCCATCTAATAAAACCAGCGTTTCACCCACATGCGACATTCTCACTTGGATGCTGCCATTAAGTTTTTGTAAATCAAAGGCGTGCATCGGTTGCCCTAATTCCAATAATACATAATTGGTAATATCGACAACTGGACTAATGCTACGTAAACCGCCGCGTCGTAAGTGTTCTTGCATCCACAACGGAGTAGTTGCACTCATATTAATATTTTTAACAATTCGCCCAATATAACGTGGACAAGCGATAGTTTCTTGAATATGAACAGGAAATATATCACTCATCGTCGCTTTCACGGGAACACAATTGACTGGAGTGATGTTCGTTTCTGTCAATAAAGACACTTCGCGCGCCAATCCTTCAATACTGAGACAATCACCACGATTAGGAGTTAAATCTACTGTAATACTCACATCATCAAGTTGCAAATAAGACCGTATATCTTCACCAATCGGTGCATCAATCGGTAAGGACATAATGCCAGCACCACTTTCTACCAATCCAAGTTCTTGCGCTGAACATAACATGCCTTGCGATTCTACACCGCGTAAGGAGGTTTTTTTAATTTGCATTGAGGGAAATTGTGCACCAACAAGCGCAGTAGGTACGCGCATACCGTCTTTTACGTTGCTCGCTCCGCATACAATAGTCAATAACGCTGGCGCACCTACGTTCACTTGGCAAATGGTTAATTTTTCTGCCTGTGGATGGGGTTCTACAATTTTTACTTCACCTACAACCACGAGATTAAACGAAGAAGCGACTGGTTCAACACTATCAACTTCTAATCCTGCCATTGTCAAGCGAGCAGCCATTTCATCAGTAGAAATAGAGGGATTTATCCATTCGCGTAACCAGCGTTCGCTAAATTTCATTACGTACCTAATTTTATTAAAAGTTTAGAATGGCGGTAAATTATAAAGGTATTAAAAATAACACCTCTTAGTGAGGTGCTATTTCTATAGAACGAAAAGGAAAATATACATTAAATCAGATGACTAAGCAAGTAATTCAGTAATTGCATCACGTTCTTGCTCTAATTCCTGTTGAGTAACTAACATGCGTTCACGACTAAATTCGCTAATCTCCAATCCTTGCACAATTTGATACTCACCCGCTTGCGTTGTAATGGGAAATGAATACACTAATCCTTCAGGAATACCATAACTACCATCGCTAGGTACAGCCATACTCACCCAATTACCTTGTGAACCGGCAACCCAATCACGCATATGCGCTAATGCAGCCAATCCGGCTGAGGCTGCACTGGATTTTCCACGTGCTTTGATAACTGCTGCACCACGTTGCTGCACGGTGGGAATAAAATCGTTGATAACCCAATCTTGTTCTACAAAAGAATGAGCGGGCGCTCCACTGACGATTGTATGAGAAATATCAGGATATTGTGTGGAAGAGTGATTTCCCCAAATAACCATTTTATTAATATCATTAACACTTACGCCTGTTTTAGCAGCCAATTGACTCAAAGCGCGATTATGATCAAGGCGTGTCATGGCAGTAAAATTTCTAGGGTTTAAATCAGGTGCCGAATTCATCGCAATATAAGCATTAGTATTAGCAGGGTTACCAACAACTAAGACTTTAACGTCACGACTGGCGTATTCATTTAATGCATACCCTTGATTTTTAAAAATTTCCGCATTAATTTTTAACAGATCGTTTCTTTCCATGCCTAGACCACGCGGGGTTGCGCCCACAAGTAGTGCGTAATCTACATCGGTAAAGGCAATATCATTATCATCTGTCATCACTATATCTTGTAACAGAGGATAAGCGCAATCATCCAATTCCATAACTACACCTTTGAGTGCTTCAAGAGCAGCGGGCACTTCTAACAGGTGTAAAATAACAGGCTGATCAGTACCGAGCATTTCCCCTGAGGCAATACGAAATACAAGGGAATAAACAATTTGACCTGCGCCTCCAGTAATAGCGACACGTACAGGTTGTTTCATAGTATATCTTTCCTTATGTCATTAAGAATGATAAATTTTACGGTCGACAGGGTAAAATCAGAAGATGGCAATTTTCTAAATAAACGACAATAATACCTTGATTATCAATTTGATGCTAGATATTGTATTATAATAGATTGATTATTTGATATCAATAGATTGAATTATAAGATATTTTTTGCAAATAATGTCTGATACACAAAAAATATTCACTAAAATAAGGCAGAGCGATTGCCTAATTGATAATTCCACACACGTCGTATTTAAATTCCGTTCGATTGATAACTACTATTTTCTAGCCAAATTTTTCTATCATTCGCACGTTTTTTAGCCAACATCATATCCATCATATTTTCAGTTTCATCAACTTGTTCTAAAGTTAATTGTACTAAACGTCGGGTATCAGGTGCCATCGTTGTTTCCCGTAATTGTAAAGGATTCATTTCGCCTAATCCTTTGAATCTCTGAATATTAATTTTGCTTTTTTTATGTTCTGCAGCAATACGATCTAAAATACCCAGCTTTTCCTCTTCATTTAATGCATAATAAACTTGTTGTCCTACATCAATACGATATAAAGGCGGCATCGCAATATAAATATGTCCTGCAACAATCAGTTGGGTGAAATGTTTGACAAATAAGGCACAGAGTAAAGTCGCAATATGCGCGCCGTCAGAATCAGCATCGGCTAAAACGCATATTTTGCCATAACGTAAACCGGTTAAATTATCACTACCCGGATCAACGCCAATCGCTGTGGCAATATCGTGAATTTCTTGTGACGAAAGAACTTGATTGGAATCCACTTCCCATGTGTTTAAAATCTTACCGCGTAAAGGCATAATTGCTTGAAAAGTCCGATCTCGTGCTTGTTTTGCAGACCCACCCGCTGAATCGCCTTCGACTAAAAATAATTCTGTGCGTTTAAAATCTTGCAAACTACAATCCGCTAATTTACCGGGTAATGCTGGACCATTGGTCACTTTTTTGCGTACGACTTTCTTTTCCGCTTTTAAACGTTTTTGTGCTTGTTCAATCACAAATTCAGCAATTTTTTCACCGATTTCAATATGTTGATTTAGCCATAATAGCAACGCATCTCGTACAACGCCTGATACAAATGTTGCACAACTTCTTGATGTTAAACGTTCTTTAGTTTGTCCAGAAAATTGAGGATCGCGTAACTTGACTGATAATACATAAGCACAATTTGACCATACATCTTCAGCAGATAATTTTATTCCACGCGGCAATAAGTGACGATAATCGCAAAATTCTCGTATCGCTTCTAATAAACCGCTACGCAATCCATTGACATGAGTACCGCCTTGCAAAGTTGGAATCAAATTAACGTAACTTTCATTAATTAATTCAATTGCTTGTGGACACCATAATAAAGCATAATCGACTGTTTCTGTTTCACCAGTAAAATGTCCCGTCATCGGCGTATCGGGTAAATATTGCGTATTTTGGGTTAAGTTATTCAATAAATAATCAGCAAGTCCTTGTTTATAAAACCATTGCTCTTTTTCACCTGTGGCTTCATCTTCAAAAGTAATGACTAAACCATGACACAAAACTGCTTTGGCGCGTAAAACGTGTTTAAGATGTGGTAGTGAAAATTTTGCAGTATCAAAGTAAATCGGGTTAGGCGTAAAACGTAAAGTGGTGCCAGTATTTTTCTGTCCAACTTTACCAAGGTTAATTAAATCAGTCAGTTTTTCACCATTAGCAAAAGTCATTTGACAAATTTGCCCATCACGCTTAATCGTCACTTCCAAATGACTAGATAAAGCATTGACCACAGAAATACCGACACCGTGTAAGCCGCCGGAAAATTGATAGTTTTGGTTGGAAAATTTACCACCTGCATGTAAACGAGTTAAAATCAGCTCAACACCACTAATTCCTTCTTCTGGATGCAAATCTACCGGCATTCCACGCCCATTATCACGCACACTTAACGCGCCATCATAATGCAAAATAACATCAATACGATCAGCATGACCGGCAATTGCTTCATCAACGCTATTATCGATCACTTCTTGAGCCAAGTGATTCGGGCGCGTAGTATCGGTGTACATACCAGGTCGCCTACGAACGGGTTCTAATCCATTTAATACTTCAATATCAGCAGCTTGATAACTTGTCATGAAATTTTTTGCTTATGGTTTTTCAACGGGTGTTTCAGTGTCGTCAAATAAATCATCGAATAATTCATCAACATCTTCTTGATTTTGTGGTGGATTACCATCGTGTACTAAATAATTACGTCGTTGCAAATAAGCATCACGCATGAAAGTATAAGGATCAAGTGCCGCCGCATCTAATACCTGTTCTGCTGCCATCAAATCTGCACGTAAGTCCATGAATTTAACAGCGTCGATACCTAAAACGATATCATTATTATCAATATACATCGTTGGGTCTAACCAAATATCTACACCACGTCCGGCAACATCGCGCACTGTGCTGGGTCCTAAAAAGGGTAAAACCAGATAAGGACTGCTTTCAATTCCCCAATAGCCAAGGGTTTGTCCAAAATCTTCATCATGTTTGGGTAAGCCTAAATCTGTGGCAAAATCAACAAATCCTAATAAGCCTATTGTGGAATTCACCAAAAATCGCCCTGAATCTGAAGCCGCTTGTTTGAATTTAAATTGCAGTAAATCATTGGCAACAACCATAATATCATCAAGATTATTGAAAAAATTACTGATACCTTGATTAACCGGTTCAGGCGTAACTGTTTGATAGACTTCAGCAATCGGTTTCATTACCATCGCGTCAATGTCTTTATTTAGAGTGAATACACCTCGATTAAATTCTTCAAATGGATCATCAGGATTTTGTCCCATGGTAGCACAACCATTCATGCCACTTAACATGATGATTAAAATCGTAAATTGACGAGATATTTTATTAAACATAGGATACTTTTTAAATTAAACCAACTCAAGGAATTTTTAAATCATAGGTGAGCAACAACCATTCGTGATGCTCACCTTGCTTGTACGCGTTATTTATCAGAAAATTCTAAATCAGTACGTTGCAAATTAACTGCGTACCAATCAATATTGCGTGTAATATACATGACTATTGCCAAAATTAAAAACAATCCAATTGCACCAAATAATAAGGCATAATCTTGTAAATGAAGTAAAACATATAGATAGCCATATAGCAAAATCAGTAGCGTGCCTAACATAAGCGCGTGTTTTTTACTTTGCAAAATTGCCATACTATAACCGGTAATTAAGACAACCGTTGCCACCATCGCGCTTAAATAGGCAATGACAAAGCCAAATTGTTCAGCAATCGACAATAGCAATAAGTAGAAAATACATAAAGCAATACCCACCATCATATATTGCAAAAAATGCAGTCGAATAGGATTAAACACTTCAAATAGGAAAAATACGGTAAATGTGAGCAAAATAAATAAAATCCCATATTTAATTGAACGCTGAGTTTTTTGATAAAAATCAACTGGTAATAGTAATTTAATCCCAAAATCACTGTCGCTGAGATACGACCCATTTTGATTTTCTGAATTCCAAAATTGTGGGTAACTACGCCCTAAATGCGAGACTTTCCAATTAGCAGTAAAACCTTCTTGAGTAATTTCACGTGCTACAGGTAAAAAAGAGCCGATAAAACTGGGATCAGTCCAAGTCGATTTTACTTGTACCGTGTTTTGTTTACCTACAGGCGTAAATGAAATGCTGTCGTTACCATTTAAATTAGTCGTAAAGCCAAATTGATAGCTTGTTGCCGTTTCGGTGGCTAAATTAGATAAACGAACATGTAAACCTTTGTTAATAAATTCATTATTTCCAGTACCCGATAAAAATTCTATTTTGCTGTTATTCCAATTTAAAAATAAATTTTCTTCAATTCCGCGCGTATCGGATAATCCTATGGATAACGTTGCATCTTCCCAAATGATGTTTTCAGCCGGAATTTTCCAAATACTTAAATCAGGACGCGAAAAACGTCCATTAACAGTTAATTTCACCCGATAAACAACCACTTTAAAAATGCCACGCCAACGAATTTCTGGGGCTAATTCGCTATGTATATCCAAATTGTCGGGTAAAAAATACGATTGATTAATTTTCGTATACACTTTGCTTTGTTCATCATGCCAAGTAGTGCGATAAGGGATGATAATCATCGGACCAGTAATAGTTTGTGCTGCTCCCCATGAATTATTAATTTCATGAACAACGGATTGTAAACGCGATTCCCTTTCATACACTAGATCATCTACCATTGCCAAAGGTATGAGTAGTGTAAAAATTAAAATGCCAATAAACACCGTTTTAACTAAAAGCGAGTGACGCGCTGCGAAAGATAACTTGTTAGTTTCCATATTATTTATTTCCGATACCTATACCCCAATCACCCATAAAACCAATTTCTGTCAATGGAACACGGGTGCGTGGTTCTTGTTCTCGTTCTAAATAATCGCCAGTTAATGTATTTGATTTTGCTTGATAACCCACAGCAATCATCGTCATACAAGTAAATTCTTCTGGAATGTGAAAAATTTCTTTAGCTTTATCAGGATTAAATCCACCCATTTGGTGCGCAATTAATCCTAATGTAACCGCTTGTAAACATAAATTTTCACTTGCCGCACCACAATCATACTGTGCCCAACGATTAGCAGCTCCATTATGTTTAAATAAATTGCTCGTCACAGCTAACAGCAAAACCGGCGCATTTTGACACCATACTTGATTAGCTTCAGCCAAACATTGAAAAGCATTGTTCCATGCCGTGGAGTTTGTATTTTTATCGCAAACAACATATCGCCACGGTTCATTCCCATAACACGAAGGTGCCCAACGTGCAGCTTCTAATAATGCAGCAATTTGCTGAATCGTTACTTTTTGAGTGGGATCATAAGCGCGCGGACTCCAACGTTGCGCAATGATGTGATGAATGGGTTCCTGAGTGATTGCAGATTTCTCAAATTCACTAAACATATTTTCTCCTCAAATTTATTGTTCGTATACGTTAAATTAATGACTAAATCCATTGGATAATGTGGTTTTAAATCTGAAATTGCTGCTATAATTACGCCGTTTACTACACTTAAACTATCAGTTCCTCTCTATAAATATATACAAAATTCCAGCATTTTGGTAAAAATTAGGGATTATAATCAAAAAAGTTGCTTGTTAAGGTCTCGTTCATGCGCATACTGCTTATCAAAACATCTTCTTTAGGAGATATCATTCACACTTTACCGGCTCTAACCGATGCGCAACGTCACTATCCTAGTTTACAATGTGATTGGGTCGTTGAAGAAGCTTTTGCCGAAATTCCCGCTTGGCATCCGGCAGTAAGGCGAGTGATTCCTGTTGCACTACGGCGTTGGCGTAAAAAATGGTGGAAAATGTTATTTCATCATGAATGGCGTCTATTCAAACAAGAATTAATTCAAGATTCTTATGATTATGTCATTGATGCACAAGGGTTATTAAAAAGTGCATGGTTGGCTTCGCAAGCGCGTGGTCCACGCTGTGGTTTTGATTCATATTCTGCACGCGAATCTATTGCCAGTTTTTTTTATCATCACTGTTTTTCCGTTTCAACTCAACATCATGCTGTTGAACGATTGCGAAAATTATTTGCTCAAATATTAAATTATGATGTTCCACAATCACCGGTTGATTACGGCATTACCGAGCATTTTTCTAATCAAACGTTCCCTAAACAAAAGGTTATCATTTTGTTACACAGCACTACATGGTATACTAAGCATTGGATTGAAACTTATTGGACGCAACTGGCTCAACGGATTATCACTAAAGGCTATGCCATACGGTTACCTTGGGGTAATGAACGCGAACGCTTGCGGGCTGGAAGAATTGCAGCTATCCACCCGCAAATCAGAGTGATTCCAAAAAGCGATTTGTCTCATCTCGCGAATGAACTTATACAAGCACATGCCGTGGTGGGCGTTGATACGGGTTTGTCTCATCTTGCAGCTGCTTTAAATATTCCTACGATTACTTTGTATAGTGTAACTCTTCCTTCTAAAACAGGAACTTACGGTGAACATCAAATTCATTTACGAGCTAAATTTCCTTGTGCGCCTTGCTTCAGTAAAAACTGTACCTATCAAGGTATTGCAACGGTACATCCTGCTTGTTATAGCGATTTATCAGTGGATAAGGTGTGGCAGGTGTTACAGACATTGTTGTAAGTGGTTGTTAGTCGATATAGTGGTTGGCTTTAAATTAGGAAGTGTGGGTCTTGTAGTAGTGCTTTGTGGATGGTTTGAGTAAGTGCTTGTGAACTGATCCACACAATTTTAACTGTTTGATTTGTCACAATATTTAATACTGAATGATTTAATAAATAGGCTTCTCTTTTACGCTGATCATAAGGTGGATAAGAGACTTTATGTTGATCAACTTGACGCACATAGGCTGGATAAGCGACTTTTTCCCATTTGTATTCATCATGATAAACAATTCCTTCAATTATTTTTTCAAAGCGATAATCAACACCAACAGATTGTTCAACTAAATGAACCTGAGTAGCATATAACACATCTAACCCAATGTTTACAATAATATAATCCTGCTCAGTCAAGTAATGCAACAAACCCTCTTGCTCAAACATCTTGCAACACACGGAACAAGGTAAATTTTCCAAATAATGTAATACGTCCACCACGCTAAACATCGGATCAGGCGTTCTAAATTGGGCAAAATGACAACGCACTTCTTCAGAAAACCGTCCCACTTCTGATTTAGAAAATAACGAGTGAAACACCCCGCCAAACATGAATGTGTAAATTGTATAAGTCGGTACCAAAATGGCAACGGGTTGATATAGAGATTGCAATGTTGAGATTAATTCTCGTGAAAGTTGATAGTAACCTTTTCCAGTCAACGCATGAAGATCGCGTAATTTAACATGTAAGAATAAAATACGATGCGAAGGAATATCAACATTTTCAAAAAATTCAAACATAATTTTATAAAATCGCGCCCTGCTGAGTCCCACGATCCCGTAACACCTGCTCTACTCCATTAAGAACTAACCATTTCTTATGACACCACAACGGTGTTAATAACACATCCATCGCAGCCGTTGCAGTCACCCGATGATATACAACACTTAAAGGCGTTCTTTCTATCATGTCAGCAGCAATATTGAGGTAGTCGTTAAAATCCAAAGCTTGATACAATCCAGTTCGCCATTGCTTAGCTAATATTGTATGCTTCACCACATGTAACGGGTGCAATTTTAAACCTTGTACACCTAATTCGATCACACGCTGTAAACTTTCTAAAGCATGGTCACGTGATTCATTAGGTAAGCCAACGATTAGGTGAGTACAAATTGGTATGTTATATGATTGTATAATATGCACAGCACGCTGATAATCAGCAAAAGAATGACCACGATGAATAGCTGCTAACGTAGTATCAAAAGACGATTGCAAACCCAACTCAATCCAAACTTCATAACCTTGCTGTTGATAGCTAGAAAGCAACTCCAAAACGTCACCACTGATACAATCTGGACGAGTACCCACAGACAAACCAACCACATCAGGAAGTGCCAACGCCTCCTCATACAAATTCATTAAATGAGCAATATCAGCATAAGTATTTGTATAAGCTTGAAAATAAGCAATGAATCGTTTTGCCCCTGTTCGTTTTGCCAACACCTCTCGACCCAAGGCTAGCTGTGTAGTTATTCTCGGTGGTCGTTGCGCATTGGGAGAAAACGAAACATTATTACAAAAAGTGCAACCACCGCGCCCCTTAGTACCATCTCGATTAGGACAAGTAAAACCAGCATTAATCGCCAATTTGTGGACACGTTCACCATATCGTCTCAATAAATCCTGTCCAAATGTGTTCACATAATTTGCTAATGTCATGAATTTAATAAATTAAATCAATCTAAGATAAGTGCATATTTTTCTACTATAATTGCAAATAGAATATTATTAATTCTGTTTATGTCAAGTTTTACTTGCACAAAACGACCTAATTTACTTTATTAAGGTGAAATCGTCAATTATACTCGGAAGCTTAATTCGGTAGGAGAATATATTATGCAATCCACTTTTTTACATCATTCATTTATTGTAGTAACATTAACCCTCTGTTCTTTAAACAGTTTTGCTTATGATTACGGTGATCCATCGGCGGCAGAACAGGCACACTTAGAAGCGATTAATCGTGCGCGTGCTAATCCCACAACGGAAGCCAAACGTGTGAGTCTAAGTAGCGTCACAGAAGGCGTGGCATCAGGTGAAATTGCGACTTATAGCAATGGTAAAGCAAAGCCACAACCTCCTTTGGTCTTTAATCGCAATTTATCGACTGCAGCTAGCGCACATACGCAGGATATGCTTAGTCGCGATTTTTTTGCTCACTCTAGCCCTGAGGGAACAACGCCATTTACCCGTATCTCTAAAACGGGTTACCAATTTTCCAATGCCGGTGAAAATATTGCTTTTACAGCCAGCACTGGACTTTTAAATGAAACCGTTGCCAGTTTGCAATTACACGACGATCTTTTCATTGATAAAGGTTATGCAGGACGTGGGCATCGGATCAACATTTTATCCAGTGATTATCGTGAAATTGGTATTGGCGTAAAGCTTGGTAAAATCACTCGTAGCGGCATTCAATACAATGCAGCCTTTGTGACCACTGATTTTGGTAGCGATTTGACCAATCCTAATAACTTCTTATTGGGCGTCGTTTATGATGATAAAAATGCTGACACTACTTATACTGCTGGAGAAGGCATAAAAGGGGTTAAAATTTCTATTACAGAAACCGGCGAAAATACAACGACTGCAACAGCGGGCGGTTATGGTATCCCGTTAAAGAAAGGCACATATACTGTCACCGTTAAACACAACAGTTTAGGGCAGGTATCAAAAACAGTTGAAATTAAAGGACAAAATGTTAAATTGGACATACTTGCCAGTGAATTTAAAGCAAGTGCCAATACAACGCCAACTGATAATCCAAGCAATACAACACCCACTGACAATCCCAGTAATACTGTAACAGATGCAACAGGACACTTCGATCTCAATACGGGTGTTTTAAGCTTACCAGTGGTGAATGTGGGCGGACAAGGGTATAAAATCAATTTCTATCTAGCATCAGTCGAACCTAACCTAGTATTTGGTTTATCCAACAACGCCAGCGATATGGTCGCAATCACATTACCTAACAGCGGAAATATTCCCAATTTTGATTCTGCAACATCAATTTTAACCGTACCAAAAGTAATTACGCCACTGAACGATGGTAGTACATTAACATTTAGCGCGACAATGCAACTATTGCCGCCATCAGCAACGGGTACTCTTTTATTTAAAACCTTATATCAATTGCAATAAATAAGTGAATAGGGAGGTAGAATCTTTGCCTCCCATCGCTACAATGCCATTAAGTTAAGCGTTTCTCCCCTTTTTAAAGGGGGCAGAGGGGATTTAAGTAATTGAAATATAAAAAATCCCCCTCAATCCCCCTTTGGTAAAGGGGGAAGCAAAATTTCCTTAACTTAATGCTATTATCCCATCGCTAGACATCTTGCCATTGCGCAAAAGGATTTTGGCAAGGGTTACGGAGCGGATCATAATAACTGAGATAAGTAATCACATGTTTATCGTTAGCACCGTCCCAAAAAAAATCCGTTGAAAGCAAAAATCGGGAAATAACGCGCTCTTCAAAATTATGCAGTTTATTAGCATAATGCGTGACTTCTAACAAATCACTATAATTATATATCGGATATAGATAACTGAGTTTATTAACTTTTTGTAAAAAAACTGCATTACGCTCATCCGCCATAAAATCTTGAATAAACTGTTTCACCTCACCGCGATCCCAACGTAAAAAAGCAACTCGCTTATCAAATGCAGCCAATAAGATACGCGCAATTCGTTGTTCTTGATTAAAATAACCCGCTTTAAATAACCAAAAACCGCCCGCTGTCCCCACAAGCGTAATCGCTGATGTCACTAAAAAGGTACGGCGCGTTATTTTGTGTTTCATAATCATATCCTTAAAGATGATCCACAGCCCACAGCGTCAGAGCAGTCATAGTGAGCGTCGGATTTGTCGGTGAATAAGTTGGGAAAACACTGCCGCCTAATACCATTAAGTTGCGAATTTGATGATGAATCAAGTGTTTGTCCACGATAGAAGTAGCCGCATCGTTACCCATCACCGTGGTTCCCAAAATATGTCCCTCACTATGACTGGGTCCTTTAATTTCCATACGTTCAATTGGTAAAGGCGATAAAATCTGTGAAACCACTTGTCGAAAATGCGCAATACCACGCTTAGCATAATCAGACGTACCTTGATGCACTGTTTCTGGTAAACGCGGATTTTCAGCATTTATCGTCACATAGTTTTCTTCGCTGGGCAAGTCTTCAAAAATGAATTTCATATAGGCTTTTTGTTGCCAACGTCCTTTTTCTAAACGTAAATCAGGCACATTCCACGCTTCAACTAAACAACCCGAATACTCAGAACGATGCGGACCGTCGTATAACATATAACCACTACCAGTAATACTAGTACTACCCTGAAAATTATTCACACCATCCAAGTAAAGTTTGACGCTCATACTGGTTTGTTCACCCAATCGCTTGCCTAACAAAGGGTGTTGTACGCCAGATCGTAGTAGTAAGTGTGGATTAAAAATCGTATTCGCGCCCAACACCACTAAATTTGCTTTAGCCACCTGCTCACGACCTTGTTGCAAATAACGTACACCCGTTGCCCGTCCACCTTCAATATCAATATGTAGTGCTTCGGCTTCTAACAAGAGAGTTACACGTGGATCGTCATATAACTCACTCATTTCATTAAGAATCGTAAATTTTGAATCAGTAGGACACAGACCACAAACTCCAATCCCACAGCAATGCCGACGATTTTTGGTATCAATGCGAGCGCGCGCATTAGGTTGTTGAAAATATAAATCAGGATAAGCTGCTTTCAATAACTTATCCACTTCATTAAAACGATGTTCAGGCTGAGGATACGGCTGACTTCGAGGATAAGGCGCACCATCATGCGCACCCGAAACCAACATAATAGTTTCAGCTTCAGTATAATAAGGTTCTAAATCTTCATAAGAAACGGGCCAATCCACACCAACGCCATACTGAGTTTTCATTTTAAAATCATTAGGTAACAAACGTAATGTTGCTGCCCACCACGCATTAGAAGCCCCACCTAAGCCAATCATCAACTCCCAATATTTCTGCTCCGGCGTGCGATTTACAAAAGATGAATTAGGCGGCGTACTACTAAGTCTTTTATGCTCAATCTGCCATTTATGAGAATGTGAAGTGCCGCGCTCTAACACTAAAATACGTGCGTTGGCATCTGCTTTAGGTAAATAGCGGTGCAAAAAAAATGAACCCGAAAAACTAGAGCCAACAATAATGACATCAAAAGAATTATCCAAAATGTCTCCTTATGTAATTTAGTGAGTCGCACGACACACGTTTAATCTGAATAAAATCTTAGGCTTGTAACAATCCTGCTTTAGCAGCAAATAGAAGTGACTCATTTAATACTTGCGTTAAAATACGCGATTTCGCCTCATCCGTTAAATCAACTTCTTTATTCGTACTTGCTTGATTAGCTTGTAATTTTAGCAATCCTTGATCCATCCATTCTTTCAGTAAAGCAATCAATGTCTGCTGATCACGTTCACCATCTAAATAGGGCAGAAGTTTTAAACAAATCTGATTATTCATTGTCAAAGATTCACAACGCAAATTACTGACTATATTACCTTTTTTAGCCTGATAGCGAATTAAAGCACTGGTTTTTGGATGACTGCTAATCGTAGTAACCAAAGGCAATGGCATCACATGTAACTCGATTAAACCGCTTGAATAACAACGTAATAGAGTATTAGTAATCGCTTGATTATCTTCTGTTGTTAATGGATGCCCAATTTCTTGCTGCACATGAATTAATATATCAGAAAAAGCAATTGCTTGGGGCCATTGTTGCGCTAAATAATTAAACGTTGTTTTAACCACAGTTTTATCAGTGGTGATATTACCCAATTGGCTCTCAAACGTTTGTTTATCTGCCTCATTTTTGGTCGCGCGTAACGCAGAAGCAATATAAATATTCTTGAGAATAGCCGGAGTTAAATTACGCGAAATGACCACATGATCATGACAAAGCAAAGTATGGCGTACATGTCGATTGTTCAGCAAATCCATCGTTTGTTCTTGTAATAGCAAATTGCCCGCCATCACCTTTAAAACCGCCTGTACAGGCTCAGGAAAATTGCTGACCAACATTGAAGGAAAATTGACATCTCCTAAATAATTGAGTTTGTGTGCCCGCATTCTGTCGATAAATTGATGAAAATAGACAGCTTCATGTTGTTCGTAATCTTTTGCAAGATAACTATCTGATAATTCAGTAGCTTTTTTAATTTCAGCCTGTAACAAAGAATTATAAGCGCCCTTATTATCCGCAATTGCGTTACTAATGGCTTGTAACATGGTTTGCAAAGCAGCAGGTGAAAATTGTTGATTAGGTAGATAACGTGCGTGATATTGCAAAACATCACGTACACTTTGCTGCATATTCCAACCGGGTTTAGTATCGTAACTAATATAAGCAATCCCTTGATCAGACAAATTATTTTTGCAAATACTGAGAATTTTCTCCTGTACTTTAGGGGTAGCGTAAGAAAAAATATTGTGCGCAATGATATAATCAAATTGACCCAATTCAGCATCAATTTCTAAAATATTCATTTGCTTACACTGAACATTTTTTAAACCCAAGGCTTTAATAGTTGAATTAGCTTGCGTAATGTATTGCTCAGACATATCAATACCTAAGCATTGCGCGCCGGGTAAAGTTTGGGCAATCGCAACAATATTATCACCGCTACAACAAGCTAATTCTAAAATGTTAGCAGATTGTACGGGTTGCGGATGTAAACCAAATAAAGTCGCAAGCGTAGCCAAGCGATCAGGATGAGCGTGTGGAACAGCGTGACAGGTAAATTGATTGTTTTGCATATAATTCAACGAAAAATAATTGTAAAGTTAAAAGTATGTTAAACAGCTTGTAGGGTGTATAAGCAAAGCGTCATACACCTTTCGCAATGTTGATATTGTCGGTGCATGACGGCTTACGCCTTATGCACCCTACTTTGCTTGTATTGCAGCAATGCGTTGGTTGCGGGTCTTTTCCCATTCATCAATCGGATCGTCCTTATCCCATTGAATAAAGAGTTCTTTTTCTTTAGGTGGAAAAGTCACGCCATAAGTTCGCTCCATATAAAAACCCACACGAGCAATGTCGCCACGCACAGCCGGTGCAGGTTCAGCTAGTTTTGAATCACGATCAATTTCAAAATCACAAGCCCCATATTCTCGCTTTTCACCCGCAACTATGCCATAAGCTAAATTGCTTCTGTCGCCGTTAATTTCACCTACAGCTGGCGTTAAATTGTATAGGTCATTGTGAGCAACTCTGAAAAAAGGATCAATATCTAAACAACACTCTCGCCCTTTGTAAGCTTCGCCTTTTTTATCCTTACAAATGGGTTCATTCCAACATTGTCTGTCCATACCAAACCAAGAAGCTGGAATAATGTGTTCGGCTTCAATTCGGCTAGCACGTTCTGCGTTAAGACGCGGTTTAACTTGGCAAGATTTTAAATCGACAGCGCGTTTTTTATCGAAATCGCAACCACAATAAAAAGTTTTCTCATGACCCTGGTAAATTTTGTTGTATACAATTGTTTTCGCTTGACTAAAAGAAGAAGGCGTTTTAGGTAATTTTGAAACGTCTGTTTGAATGGGTTTAGAGTCTGATTTTGGTGTCGTTATGTCTTTAAATCCATCAAATTCAAAGAATAAGAAAGCAATTAAAGCGATGATAGCGATTACAAAGGGATATTTTTTTTGTTGTAAAAGTTGGGTAATTATTGGTGGTAATTCATTTTTTCTTGCCATAAAATCCTCAGTATCGTGTAAAAATAAACCCGTTCTTTATCAACCACATGTTTGTTGACAAAGAATGAGTTGTTAATTATTCGTGTGCGATGGTTTTCTCTGTAAATAGATAATCTTTTAATTCCTTATCAAAACTGGCATCTTTGCGACGAATCCATTCAAGAACCATTGCCGCATGTTCTTTTTCTTCATCTCGGTTATGTGCAAGAATCGCTTTTAATTCTTTGTTTTTGCACGCATCAACCCGTTGATTATACCAATCCACAGCTTCCAATTCTTCCATTAATGAAGTGATAGCACGATGCATATCCCTAGTTTCATCTGTTAACTCGCTTATCGGTTCATGATAACCTTCATTTGCCATAAATTACCTCCATTATATTGATTAATTTAATGTTTTATCGCCAAATAGCACTGTCCATCAGTGTGCGATTTGTTGACGTTGGATTTCAAACTTGTCATAAGATACCTGTGCAGATTGCCCTTGTAAAGTTAAAAGAAGAGATTCACATCGATAAATGCGACAATCACCGTCTTGTCGTCGTTGTTGCTCTCCACATTTTAAGCTTTCTTTTGGCGATCATTTTGGTATTTTAGTGGTTTTGATTATAAAATTCTATTGTACCGGCAAATAGACAGTAAAAGTTGTTTTTCCAACATCGCTTACCACATCAATATAACCATCATGTTTATCAACAATTTTTTTGATAATATGCAAACCTAAACCGCTACCTTCGCCCGCTTTTTTAGTTGTAAAGAAAGGATCGAAAATTTTAGCCATAATCTCTTTAGGAATGCCTTTACCATTATCAGTGATAGCAACAGCGATATAGTTATCTTTCAATTTTGCATCAATCAATAAAATTCCTTTATGTTCCATCGCTTGTAGCGCATTATGAATCAAATTAGTCCATATTTGGCTCAACTCATCAGGATAACAAAGTATTTCAGGCAATTCTTCATAATTTCTAGTAATTTCAACGCCGTGCTTTAATAAATTTTGATATAAAGTTAATACCGTTTCTATCGTTTCAGCAACATTCACTTTTTGTTTTTCTTCAAGACAATCATAATGTGCATAAGTCTTTAATGCAAAAACAATTTTACCCGCCCGTTTCACAGAAGTTGTGATAGTATCTGTGCTTTTTTGCAAACTCGCCAATTGATAGCCCATATTTAAAATTATCTTGTTACCTGAATGCGTAAGTAACGGAATCACTTGATTCACGTTATGATTAATGCCAATACTAATTAACTTATTAGCAATAGAATCTACATCCTCCAATTGATAAGGTTCTAATTGTATTGCTAAATCTTTGCGTAACTGTCGCTTTTCGCGTGAAGATAAACGTGATTCTTGAGAATTAGCATTAGCGAGCAAATTAAAAAATAACTCGCGTAATTCTGGTAATAAAGATTCAAAAAATTGCGGTAACTCCGGCAAAGTCTGCTTTAAAAAACGATTAATATTTTCGATAGATAATTCAATGGCACCCAGAGGCGTATTAATTTCATGTGCAATACCAGCAACTAATTGCCCCAAAGCAACCATTTTTTCAGCATGTATCAATTCTTCTTGCGTGGCTTGTAAATGTTCTAACGTCGTTTGTAATTCCTCCTTTTGCCTTAACAAAGCCTCATTCGCCTCTTTCAGTTTTTCTTCTGCCTGTTTACGTTCGGTAATATCTTGAAAAGTACCGGCTAATTTAATAACTTTGCCCTCTCTAAGAATTGGATTACAAATCGTGCGTACCCAAATTTGCCTTCCCTGTGCTGTAATATATTTTAATTCAAGATCATAAGGTTTTGCCTCTGCGATTGCCATTTGAATGGCTTGACGAATCGTTTCACGATGTTCTGGGTGATATAAATTAATCCGATCTTGCAAAGTAGGTCGATAATTTAAAGGCACCTCGCTAATACGACATAATTCTTCAGTCCAAACAATTTCATTATTTAACAAACACAACTCCCATCCACCCACCTTGGCTAATTTTTGCGTTTCATCTAACAGCGTCTTACTTTTACGTAATGTTTCTTCAAATCCTTTACGATCCAAAGTATTAGCTATAATTTGACCTGTAATATTAAATGCATAAATCGTTTCTGCCGACCAATTCACTTCACTTTTGATTGAACCGAAACCAATATAACCCAACAACTGATTATTCACTAACATTGGTAAATTAATCAATGATTTAACGCCAAATAATTTCAGCATATCCATCATAAATTGATTTTCAACAGTCGGTTGCAATTCAGACATTTTAATTTTAATAATTTCACCCGCGCGCAGACGTTTAGTAAAATTTTCAAATTTATCAATACTGATATTATCCAAAATACTATGACGTGATGTGACACCTTCACCAAACCATTCATTGGTTAATTGAAAAAATTTACCATCTGGAGATAATGAAAAAATATAGCCACGCTCAACAGCGGTGAACTGAGCAACAAAAGCCAAAGTTTCATCAATTAAGTAATTAATTTCATTGGTTTTTGTGTTAATAAATTCGTAAGAAATCTGATTAATAAATTCAATAAAAGCAAGACGTTGTTTTAATTCAATTTCTGCTTTTTTAACTTCATTAATATCTTGTAGCACACTTAACACATATGTTGTGCCATCGGGCAAAATCAACGGCGTTTTTGTCGCATGATAATAGGAAGTATTACCCTGAAAATCAGTATAAACTTCCTCCACTTCCTGCGTCTTTAACGTTGACAACACTAACTGATCCGATTGATCATCTAATCCGTGAGTACCGACGGTCAATCCATGATTATATTTATTAACTAACTCATCAGTTGAGATGTTAAAAAAATTCCCTACCGCTTGATTTACAAGTAAAAACTTACCAGCATTATCTTTAACAAAAATCAAATTTGGATCCGTATCTAATATTAATCGCATGAATTCTCTTTCTTTGATTAAAATATCTTCTACTTGGTGACGCTCTTGTATTTCTCGATCCAACTGGGCTTTTGTTTGAGCCAAAGTAGCTGTTTGTAAATTAAGCTGTTTTTCTACTTCCAAGTAAGTTTCTTGTAGATAAGTGGTCATCTTATGAAATACTTGGGCACATTGTCCTAACTGATTTGCCTGTTCTAAAGAAAAAATCCAATGACCATCAGCTAAATTCTTCATTGCTTCATTTAGTTGTAAAAGAGAATTAGTTGCTTTTTTTTCGACTGCTAACCCGACGAGTAAAGCAAGTGCAAGGCAAATGAGTAAAATTATAAAATAGGCACCATACATTTGGTTATGATTAATAAACAAATGAATAATTAAACCCATTGTGATAATTGATAATCCAAGTGAAATCCAAATAATGAGCGACAATGACACTTTTTTTACTAAACTTTGGAATAATTTTTGATATAACATGTTATTAATTAATATTTTTGCTGTAGACAGTGACCAATTTTACCGTGATTTTGACAGCTAAGTATAATACAATAAACGACAACACCCATTCATTACAACACTCAATATTCATTGATATGTCCACACATTCAAATCGATTATTTACCTTATTATTGCTGATTTTATTCACTATCGGCACGTTAAAACACCTGATGCCTCTAGTCAGTCAACAAGATATGCTACATTCTATAACAGAAGATGGCTATTTAATGATGACCATCGCAAGAAATTTAGCATTAGGTTTAGGCATGAGTACCGCAGAAGGTAATTTACCCACCAATGGAACCCAACCTCTAGTCACATTCTTATGGGCTGGATTTTATTGGTTAGAAGCCGGTGACAAAATAAACACTATTACTTGGATCATCATGGCACAATGGCTTACCGCTATAGCCGCTGCATGGATGTTATGGAAATTAACCACAACCGTATTACAACAACGCATTCACTATACCATTATTGCCGGATTAACCACAGCCGCTTGGTTTTCCAGTCCAATCGCCGCTAAACACACAATGAATGGTTTAGAAACAGGACTTTATGGGTTAGCCGTATTGATAATCGCATTTTTAGTAACAACCGTCATACCGCGTCTTTCTTGGCAAAACAGCCTACTATTAGGCATAACATTGGGCATTACATTCTGGATACGCAATGACGCAGCTTTTTTGATATTTGCAGTCTGTCTACTTTATTTACAAGCCGATGGACAATCTTTGCTAACGCGTTTGGGACAAATCTGTCTCATGGGCATCACCTCAATTGTTGTTGCTTCACCTTGGCTGATTTACAACAAACTCACCTTTGGTCATCTCATGCCCATCAGTGGTCAAGCCCAAGCACTCACTGCCGAATTTGGACATAATTTACCTGCACTACCACCTGCGTTATTTGAATATTTGCTGGTATTTTTACCCATTCCAAATAGCTTACAAGCAACATATCCCATCCCTATCGCTATTATTTCAACCCTGTTTCTCATGATCACTATAGTGATTTTAATCAAAATATGGGCTAAACTCTATCCACTTGAACAACGATTACTCACTTTAATATCTATCTATCTCATCGGGTTAAGTTGCTTTTACGGCTTATATTTTGGCGCAGATTACTTCATCGCCCGTTACTTATTTCCAATATCCGCATTTTTCACATTACTATGGGCAATTACAATTGTGCGATTATGGCAGATTATACCTTCAGTTGCAGTGCGTTATAGCTTTATTACCCTATTTATTGGCATTACCTTCACCTTAGTTATGCGCACCTACTTCAAAGAAACACTACAACCTCATTTTCAAGCGACAGAATGGGTGGAAAAACATGTCAAACCTAACGAATGGGTGGGCGCGATTCAATCAGGAACAGTCGGCTATTTTCATGATCGTACCATCAACTTAGACGGTAAAGTCAATCCAGAAGCCCTTGCTGCACGTCAAGAAGATCGTCTAATTCAGTATGTGATTGATAAAAAAATTGATTATTTAGTCGATTGGATAGGTATTGCCGACTGGATAGAACGTTATCCCTTATTAAAAACCCATTTTACACTGTTAGTTAAAGACCCAAAATCGGGTTCAAAAGGTTTAGCCGTATTAAAACGCATTGAAAACACTACGAATTAATAATATGTCACTACAATTTGAAATTTTAGAAAAAACACTATGCCACGATGGTTTTTTTAAACTCGCACGTTACAAACTAAAACACACCTTATTCGCCGGCGGCTGGAGCAGTGAATTAATCCGAGAACTACTAGAACGTGGACATGCAGCCGCTATTTTGCCCTACGATCCCGTACGCGACGAATTGGTATTTATTGAACAATTTCGTCCGGGTGCCATGCATACACAGAAAAATGCTTGGTTATGGGAAATTATTGCTGGCATTATCGAAATCGGAGAAACGCCGGCTGAAGTTGTCACGCGTGAAGCCCAAGAAGAAGCAGGATGCGTTGTAACTGATTTAATTCATATTTGCGACTTCTTTGTTAGCCCGGGCAGTACCACAGAAACCACAGCACTTTTCTGTGGCAAAGTTGACGCAACCACCGCCACCGGTATTCATGGAATTGCCAGTGAATGTGAAGATATTCAAGTACATGTTCTACCATTTACCACCGCAGTCAATATGCTATACACAGACAAATTACTTTACGCGCCTGCCATCATCGCATTACAATGGCTCATGTTAAACAAAGAAAAATTGCAACAACAGTGGAATCAATGAAATTTTATGGCAATGCTTTACACTCAAACTACTTTCGTATCAGCATAATAGTGGAGAAATTTATGAAAAAACGACACCTAATTTTGTTAATGTCTTTTATAATAAATATCTCATCCGTTCAAGCTGAAGCTTTGATTACTGGACAAGCACCTGCTGGTCAAGATATCAAAGAGATTGTTAATATTGTGCAACAATTCATGCTTGCTTCAATGGCGAGTGACAAAGAAACCACAGATCGTTATCTTGCAACGGATGCAAAAATTACATTCACAGGCGGGATCAAATTTGCCAAACCTGAAGAAATTGGCGTATTTAATTCAAAACGTTATAAACAGGTAAAAAAATCTATTGAAAGATGGGATGTGACATACGACAGTGATGAGTTAATCGTATACAGTATGGGTACGCTTTACGGAGAATGGTTAGATGGTACGCCGTTTGAAGGCAATCGTTATATCGATCGCTTTGTTATCGTCAATGGCAAAATTACCAAAATGGACGTTTGGAATGACAGTGCTGAGTTGATGTTGCAGCAAAAATAGTGGAATAATTCGTTCTTTTTTTTAAGTTAATTTACGCGATGTGCAACTTTCCAAGTAATTGAAAAAGAGGGCATGGACAGGGATAATGGATAGAAAGAAACAATTCAAATAACCCTGAAGAAAAACCCATGCCCATAGAAAAATTTGTCATTTAATTAAGCATGAATTGCCCTATTTTCAACTGCTAAAGCTGCTTCATGCATGGCTTCGGCTAAAGTTGGATGAGCATGAATTGTGCGGGCTAAATCTTCGCTACTGGCTTGAAATTCCATGGCAAGAACAGCTTCTGCTAATAATTCCGATGCCGAAATTCCAAAAATATGCACACCTAAAACGCGATCAGTCTCTGCATCTGCAATCACACGAATCATACCGCTGGTATTGCCTTGTGCTTTGGCGCGTCCACTTGCCATAAAGGGAAATTGCCCTACTTTGTACGTAATGCCTTCTGCTTTTAATTGCTCTTCTGTTTTGCCGACCCAAGCAATTTCTGGAAAGGTGTAGATAACCCAAGGCATGATGTCGTAGTGCATTTCGGTTTTTTGTCCGGCTAATCGTTCTGCAACCATGATACCTTCTTCTGAACCTTTATGTGCCAACATGGGTCCGCCAATCACGTCACCAATCGCATAAACACCGGGAATATTGGTTTGACGATCATCACCGACTTTAATAAAACCGCGTTCATTCATTTCTATACCAATTGCTGCCAAATTAAGCCCTTCGCTAAACGGTTTTCTGCCCACAGCAACAATTAATTTATCCACTGTTATTTCTTGTTCACCTTGCGCATTGGAATAGGTTATTTGTACTTGTTGATCAATGACTTTTGTGGCAACTACATTCACACCTAAGCGAATGTCTAAATTTTGTTTTTTCAGTTCTTTTAGTGCTAAAGTCGCAATTTTACGATCAGCAAAAGCTAAAAAATCTGGTAATCCTTCTAATACAGTGACTTCACTTCCTAGACGACTCCAAACACTGCCCAATTCTAAACCAATTGCCCCTGCGCCAATCACACCGATTTTCTTAGGAATTTCAGTCAAAGCTAAGGCACCGGTTGAATCTAAAATATATTCATTATCAACGGGAGCAATTGATAAGGATACGGGAACAGAACCGGTGGCAATGATAATATTGTCAGCAGTGACTGTTTGTTGACTGCCTTCTTGTGTTGTGACTTCAATTTGTTTGGCATTAATAAAGCGGGCAGTGCCAGCGAGATGAGTGACTTTATTTTTTTTAAAAAGACTGCCAATGCCTTGGGTTAAGGTGCTGACAATATTGTTTTTCCGTGCTTGCATCGCTGCGACATCAATACGTAAGCCGTCACATTGAATGCCGTGTTCATTCGCATGATGATTCATGTCATAGTAGTGATGAGAAGAATCAAGCAAAGCTTTAGAGGGAATACAACCGACATTGAGACAAGTTCCTCCCAAACTGGGTTTACCCGCTGAATTAATCCATTTATCAATACACGCTGTTTTCATGCCTAGTTGTGCGCAACGAATTGCAGCCACGTAACCGGCAGGTCCTGCACCAATAACAATAACTTGATAATCTGCCATTTTTCACTTAACTCCTAATTCGGGTTTATGTTTATAAAATATATAAAAATTCTGTCGATAGTTTAGAATAGGCGACTATCCATGCCCCGCTTGACTTGATAATAATGTTAAATCAACCCCTAAATTAGCCGCAGCAGCGTGCCATCGTTTTTCTGGAGGCGTGTTGAAAAGAATTTGTTTGTCTGCAGGTGTACTTAACCATGAATTACTAGCCAATTCACGTTCAAGTTGACCGGCTTCCCAACCTGCATAACCTAAAGCGATAAATGCCTGTTGTGGTCCTTGTCCAATGGCAATGGCGTTTAAAATATCTTTTGAAGTTGCCACGCCCACTGTATTATCAGCTGTTAGCATAGCATCCCACTTACCGGCAGGTTGATGAATGACAAAACCACGTTCTCGATTTACAGGTCCGCCTTCAAAAACGGGCATTTGTATCACAGATTGATCTTTTACTTCAATTTTCATGTAGTCGAGCAATGTGCCCAAATTAACGCCCATTGGACGATTGATCACAATGCCCATCGCGCCTTCATTATCGTGCATACAAATATAAGTCACTGTATGAAAAAAATGAGGGTCTACTAAATTAGGCATGGCAATCAAAAAATGGTCAGTAAGGTAAGTTGTTTCTAACATAGTGAAATAGCTTAATTAAAATTCGTGAGTAGAGATTATTAGACTATTGTGAGCATCATGGCGTCAAATTGCAAATTGAAATAGTAAAATTAACTGTGATCAGTATCTTCATTGAACATCTTACGCGGCACACTATTTCAGTGTACATTACATGGAATTAGAAAATTTCAGTTGTCTCCATGCTTCATAAAGAATAATAGCCACTGAATTAGAAAGATTTAGGCTGCGATTACCTTCTGCCATAGGGATTTTAATAACTTGTTCGCCACATTGTTCTAAGATAGTATGAGGCAATCCCCGTGTTTCTGGACCAAATAGGAAGGCATCATTAGCTTGATAATGTACATCGGCATAACACTTCTTACCTTTCGTTGAACAGGCAAATAATCGAGTGGGTTGAATAGTTTGAGTAAAATTCACTAAAGAATCATGCTGTTGTACATTTGCCCATTCATGGTAATCCAATCCTGCGCGTTTCAATCTTTTATCATCAATTTGAAAACCCAAAGGATGGATTAGGTGTAACTGTATATTACTGTTAGCACACAATCGAATGATATTGCCAGTATTTGGTGGGATTTCAGGTTGATAAAGGACGCAATGAAACATAACGTGAGAAAATAATCTAAATATTCTAATTAAACTAATTCCACAGATTATCTAAGTATGATTAGATTGTCAATGTTGTGGTGCAATTTTCGCTGAGAAGAGTTTGGTAAAACGAAACTGAAATAATTGTATCAATGCATTACGATTATTTTCTTAAATATTTATCTACGGTTATCTTTGTTTTAAGGTAACTTGGGTTATTTTTATTCTCAATTGCACTATACTTAGCAGCAAATTTGATCCTCATTTTACTTACAAAAAATTTTCATGGTAAACAGAAATAGTACTTCTTTACCTTTGATTATGGGCAATAATCCGGATATTCAGGCATGGTTAGAACGGATTACCCATAATCATTCTGCTACTGAACAACAAGCCATCTATGCGGCTTATCAATTGACTACGGAAGTTGCCGCAACCTTAGCTGATCCACCTCCTTGCAAATCTCTGCTCTATACCTTGACTATTGTGGATACTTTAGCCGAATTGGGGTTAGAATCTGAGGTACTGATTGCCGTTATTTTATATTATCTCATTGAAAATTCAGAAATAACTGTCGAAGAAGTGCAAAAGCGTTTTGGATTAGTGATTGCGCGTTTGATTGACGGTATGATAAAAATGAAATTTATCGAAAAATTAGATGATTATACCGGCAAAACTAAAGAGGAAGAGAAGAATCAAAACGAGAATGTGCGTAAAATGTTATTGGCTATGGCTGAAGATGTGCGAGTTGTCTTGATTAAATTAGCCGAACGCTTAAATCAAATGCGTATTTTAAATGAATTACCACCGGAAAAACGTCAGCAAATTGCACAAGAAACATTAGATATTTTCGCACCTTTAGCGAATCGCTTGGGTATTTGGCAAATTAAGTGGGAGTTGGAAGATTTATCACTACGTCATTTGGAACCTGATATTTATCGACGCATGGCAAGTTCGCTGGATGAACGACGAATTAATCGAGAAGCTTATATTGATAGTATTATTAATGAGTTAGAAGATGAATTGAAACAATCTCGTATCAAAGCCAGCGTTTCTGGTCGTCCTAAACATATTTATAGTATTTGGCATAAAATGCAACGCAAAGGCTTAGATGTAGAGCAAATTCATCAAATATTTGATGTGCGTGCAGTCCGCGTTTTAGTCGAAGATATCAACGATTGCTATCGTACTTTAGGTATTATCCATAATAAATGGCAACCACTTTCTGACGAATTTGATGATTATATTGCTGTTCCTAAAAGTAATGGTTATCAATCACTACATACCGCAGTAATTGGACCTGAAAATAAGATTTTTGAAGTCCAAATTCGTACGATGGAAATGCATCGTCATGCCGAATTAGGTGTTGCTTCTCATTGGCGTTATAAGGAAGGTGGAAAACAACAAGATTCTGATTATGAACAAAAAATTAATTGGTTGCGCCAAATGCTCAAGTGGCGTGATGAGGAAAATAGTGATGGTGATTTCATCGATCGATTTAAGTCAGAAATTGCTGAAGATCGTGTCTATGTGCTTTCACCACAAGGAAAAATTGTTGATATGCCACAAGGGGCGACGCCTTTAGATTTTGCTTATTATATTCACACCGAGTTGGGACATCGTTGTCGCGGTGCTAAAGTGAATAATCGTATTGTTCCTCTAAATTATTCGTTGAAAAATGGCGAGCAAGTTGAAATATTGGCAGGTAAAGAGGAAAAACCGAGTCGTGATTGGTTAAGTCATCATTTGGGATATTTGAAAACAACGCGTGCTAGAAATAAGGTAAAACAGTGGATAAAAAAACAAGATACCAAACAGTTGATTTTACAAGGAAAAATATTAGTAGAACGTGAATTAAGACGCTTGGCGATTAAAGAAATTACCATCGAGCAATTAGCTCAACAGTTTAATTATCTCAGTAGTGATGATTTTTTAGCGGAAATTGGGCGTGGTGAGATTCATATATCATCAATAATCAATTTTATCACTGAGCAAATCTTTCCTAAAAATACCGTGTTACAAATTCCACCGTTGCATACCAGTGATAATGAAGCGGGTATTCATATTAGGGGAGTGGGTAGTTTACTTGTGCGCATTGGTCGTTGTTGTAATCCGGTGCCTAATGAAGCGATTATTGGCTATATTACCCAAGGACGTGGGGTCACTGTACATCATGTTGCGTGTACTAATGCCCTTATTTGGCAAGATGAGGGAAATGAACGTTTAATTGAAGTGGAATGGGGTGAAGTCAATAAGCAGCAGGCAAGTTTGTATTCTGTCGATGTACAACTAATTGCTTATGATAGACAAGGATTATTACGCGATGTAACCGTTATGGTAGCTAATGAAAAAATTAATATTATCGCTACACACAGTAGCACAAATAAAGCAGAAAATACTGTTAAAATGATACTGACATTGGAGGTGGCAGATGCCAATCAACTCAGTCGTATTTTAGCAAAATTGGATAGTTTAATGAATGTTATTGAGGTATCACGAAAGATTTAGTTTGGTAATTTGTCGAATTCAGCTTATTTGACTACTTTTAAAAAAGGTTTTCCACGTTGTGGTTTAGGCGGTTCTGGTTCTGCAACATCTTCTTCAGGTTGAAAGACCATGCCTTTACCATTTTCTTTGGCATAAACGGCGAGCGTTGCTGCAATAGGCACAAAGATTTCAACTGCGCGTCCAGAAAAACGTGCGGTGAAACTGACCCAATCATTATCCATATGTAATTTATTAACTGCATTGGGGGAAATGTTTAAAATGATTTTACCGTCATTAATGTATTCATGCGGCACTTCCACTTGTTCATTGGTCGCATCAACCAATAAGTAAGGGGTCAATCCGTTGTCAATAATCCATTCATGTATGGCACGTAGCAAATAGGGACGGGTAGAAGTCATGAGTTTCTTTAAAAAAATTTACAAAAGATTCAGTAATAATTTTTGCTATTAATTACCCTCTTCTCTAACACTTTGTAAGGTCAAAGAAGAGGTTTTTCAAATATAACCTAAAGATTAATGGACATCGCGCCAGTATTCTTTTTTAAGTAAGTAGGTCACAGGCAACATAATGAAAATTAAGAATGCCAACACCCAAATACCTAAACGTTCTCTTTTTAACTTAGCAGGCTCTGCCATATATTCTAAGAAAGTAGTTAAATTACGCGCAGATAATTCGTAATCTTCCACTTTTTTCTTGTATTCAGCTTCACTCATTTTGTCTTTATCAACCAATTCTAAACCGACTAAAGCTTGATGTTCATGACCATCTTCGCCCTTGACAGTTTTGTAAACAGGTTTTTGCCAACCTTGTAAATCCCATAATACATGAGGCATAGCAACGTCTTTAAATAACGTATTGTTTACGCCAGAAGCTTTAGCATCATCAAGATAAAAACTTAATAAATAAGTGTAAATCCAGTCAGGACCGCGTGAACGTCCAGTCACACTCAAATCAGGCGGAGTTACACCAAACCATGCTTTGCTATCATCGGCTGGCATACCAATGGTAATTAATTCACCAGGTTTTTCTGCACCGAACATGAAATTTTCTTTCAATTGTTCAGTTGTTAAACCCATATCTTCACCAAAGCGTTGATAACGTGCATATTGTAGTGAATGACAACCAATACAGTAGTTGAAATACAATTTTGCACCATCAAGTACAGCCGCCGTATCATGCACGTTAGTATTTGCTTTTTGTAAAACAGGTCCACCGCTACTTGCAAATACCAAATTTGGTATGCATAAAATTAAAGTTAAAACCAATTTTTTCATGATGTTACCCTTTCTGGTACTGGTTTACATTGTCCCCATGTTGAATAGAATGGCATTAGTAAGAAAAATGCAAAGTAAATAACAGAAAAACCTCTAGCAAAGTTAGTTAAGATAGGGGTTGCAGATTGCATTCCTAAGTAGCACAATGCCAAAAAGCTAATCACAAATAATGCTAAAATAGCTTTAAAAATAGGGCTTTTATAGCGAATAGATTTGACTGGGCTTCGATCTAACCAAGGTAAGACAAACCAAATACCGACTGCAGCAAACATAGCAATAACCCCTAAGAACTTATCAGGAACTGCCCGTAAAATAGCGTAAAATGGCGTAAAGAACCATAATGGCGCAATATGTTCAGGCGTTTGCATAGGATTTGCGGGTACGAAATTAGCGTGTTCTAGGAAGTAACCGCCAAATTCTGGTGCATAGAAAATAATGCCGCAAAAGATGATTAAGAAAACAACGACACCAAAAATATCTTTTACTGTGTAGTAGGGATGGAAAGGAATGCCATCTAAATACCAGCCTTTTTCATTCTTAGGTTGCTTTTTAATTTCAATACCATCAGGATTGTTAGAACCAATACCGGTGTGGTGTAATGCTAAAATATGAACCACAACTAGGGCTAATAAGATAATTGGTACAGAAATGACATGATAGGCAAAGAAGCGGTTTAATGTCACGTCAGAAATAACGTAGTCACCACGAATCCATACAGAGAGTGGTTCACCAATGTAGGGAATAGCACCGTATAAGGAAATGATAACTTGTGCGCCCCAATAAGACATTTGTCCCCAAGGTAATAAGTAACCTAAGAAAGCTTCTGCCATTAAGCACAAATAAATCAACATCCCAATTACCCAAACCAATTCACGAGGTTTACGGTAAGAGCCGTACATCACACCACGAAACATGTGTAAGTAGACGGTAATGAAGAAAAATGAAGCACCGGTTGAATGTAAATAACGAATTAACCAACCCCATTCGACATCACGCATGATATATTCAACTGACGCAAATGCAGCAGCAGCATCAGGTTTATAGTTCATGGTTAAGAAAACGCCGGTGAGAATTTGAATGACTAATACCATTAAGGCTAAAGAACCGAAATAGTACCAGAAGTTGAAGTTTTTTGGTGCATAGTATTCGGCTAAATGCTCATTCCACATTTTAGTGAGTGGAAAACGGGCATCAATCCATCCTAAACTGGCTGTTAATGCAGTCTTCATCATGCCGCACCTCCTTCTTTATCGACACCTACAATAATTTTAGTATCATTGATGTAAGAGTACTTAGGCACTTCTAAATTTAATGGTGCAGGTACGCCTTGATACACACGTCCTGCCAAGTCAAAGAAAGAACCATGACAAGGACAGAAAAATCCACCTTTCCAATCTGCGCCCAAACTATGCGGATCATCAATTTTGACATACTGTGGCGAACAACCCAAGTGTGTACAAATCCCAACGACGACTAAATATTCAGGTTTAATCGAACGATGTTGATTTTTAGCATAAGCGGGTTGTTGTTCCATGTCTGAATTGGGATCGCGTAACTTAGCTTCCATACTTGCTAAATCTTTTAAATTTGCATCCGTACGTCTCACAATCCAAACAGGTTTTCCACGCCATTCTACAGTCATTCTTTGACCGGGTTCAAGTTTACCAATATCCGCCTCAACTGGCGCACCGGCAGCTTGGACTCTCGCACTGGGTAACATGGATGCAATAAAGGGATAAGCAACAAATCCAGCCCCTATTGCGCCCACAACCGAAGTGGCAGCCACTAACAACCGGCGTTTACTATGATTTACGCCATCTGTACTCATTTAGCCAATAGTCTCCGTATTTATGTGAGTTAATGAAATTATCAGTTGAAAAAGTAAAGTTATTTGAGAAAATGCAAAGTCTTTATTTTGTCAAACTGACTAAGATGCTACAAGGTGACATAAGAGTCAAGTAGATTGCAGCGACAAAACCACAAATTATATTATAAGTTTAATTTAACATTATGTTTTTTTAATAAAAATTATCTTTATAATTTGTTGATATTTCGATTTGATTCTATAGTTAAGTACCACTGTGAATCTGATAGGAAAAGTGACTATAGAATAATCAATTACGATAAAGTAATTTTTTAAATTATAATCCCCAATTATACAGATAGTTTTTAACTTTTTTCAATCAAATAAGAGAATTTTATTCGAGGAGCGCAAGAAAGTGGTGTTACGTAAAAAAACTATATTACTTATCAGTGTTATGATGCTTAGTTTATTAGGTTTACTCTTTTAATGAAATTTATTTATAGGACTTACGCATTGACGGCAGTCCGAAATTGTGGATTGAGATAATC
>DYNN01000066.1 GCA_020721045.1 Thiomargarita sp.
ATATATCATCATCTAAGGACAAGCCGCTATCTTCTGATTCTGTACTATCCAAAGACATATCATCATCTAAGGACAAGCCGCTATCTTCTTCATTTGATGACAAGTCTTCTAAGCCTAGATCGTCAGTTAAACCTAAATCATTTGTTTCTGTGTCACCATCCACACTGAGAGATAAATCATCGCTGTCCAATGACAAATCATCAGTACCACTGTCTATATCTAAAGAAAGTCCATCATCTAACGATAAATTATCTCCATCAGAATCCAAAGAAAGTCCATCATCTAGTGATAAATCATCTCCACCAGAATCCAAGGATAAATCGTCACTACCTAAAGACAAATCATCTTCTAAACTTAAATCGAGACTTGAACTATCTGAACCATCTAAGTCTAAACCAAGATCGTCATCTAATCCCATATCAGCAGAATTATCGCCACCAATTCCAAGATCGTCTTCTAATCCTAAATTATTTTCAGTACTTTCTGAATCAAAACTATCGCTTGAATCACTACCGAGATTATCCATATTTAGATCGTCATCGGTATCTAATTCGCTGGACGAATCTAAATCAAGTCCCAATCCTGCCAAAGTGTCTTCAATCTCGTTATCGATAGCTGATGTAGTTTCTTCATCTTCATCAGATGCTAACAACAATCCTGCACCCAATGCAGCAGCACCAACGCCCGCAATTGCTGCACCACCACTGAGCAATTTTCTATCTGTATTTAGAGTTTGCCACAAGAGTTCAACTTTTTCCCAAATCGCACTGCCCTCACCCACTTCATTGCGCAATAATCTCGCTTGTGCTTCAAAATCATCAGCTTTGTTAGCCGCTGCCAAAATTTCTAATAATTTCAATCGATATTTCGGTTGTTCTGGATACTGCTCAATGGCTGATTTCACTAAATCTTCGGCTTGATCGTAGCGTTCATATGCCATATAAACATCAACTTCTTCAATCAGTTCTTGATCGAGTTCAACTTCAGGTTCATTGCCAAAAGAAGATTGCGCTTGCATATCGGCAATTTCAAGTTCTAATTTAAGTGATTGCGCTTCTTCCCATAATAAACCATCACCGTTAACCAATTCACGCAACACGTCAAAATGCTTTTTAAAAGCTTCAATTTCCTTATCTTTTGCCAAGAGTTTTAATAATTCAAGACGATAAGCTGCATTATCTGGTTCTTGTTCCACAAAAGAAAGTAGTAATTCTTTAGCTTGTTCAGGCGGTAGACCGGTTGTGTCAATGATGCTATTGTCAGCCGTAGATTCACCATCAAGAGCAAAAGAATCTTCTTCTTTCTTTTTGCGTCCTTTGAGGAATAACAATGCGACAATTAACAATAAAATGCCAGACAACGCACCACCTACTGTATACCAACCGCCGGGTACAGGTTTAATCAAATCATTTGCGGTATCTAAAATCGTATCCAACAAGCTCTTATCAGCTACCATCGGCGGTGGTGCTAGCAATGTCTCTGCTGTTTTATTAGCTGGTTTTTCTTCAACCGGCTTCTTTTCTGCTGATTGATTATCGACTGTTGCTGTCGGCGTTTCTGATACGGTTTCCGGTGTTTTATTGGGAGGTGTTGTGACTTTATTTTCGACTTTTTTCGGCTCAACTTTTACTTCAGAATCAACTACTTTATCAGGTGTTGTAATTGCTTCTGCCACTGTAACTTTCGTGGTTGATTGAGACTGTAACAATGCCAATTGTTCACTTTGTACTTCAACCAATTTCTTCAATTCATCAAGCTGTGCCTTCATCGTGGCAACTAACTCTTTAGTCGAATTTAATTCTGTTTTTAAGTATTTATTTTCATCAGCAATACTTTGATTTTCTTCTGCTTTTTTATCAAGCTGTTTACGTAAATCTTGTACTATTTTACTTTCGCCTTCATCTTGCGTAGTTTCTAAAGAACCTGCATTTTTATCAGAAGTTTCCGGATTTGATAATACAACTTTGCCTGCCATATCAGATTGTGGTGATTTTTTCGGTGGCAAATTAGCTGTTGTCGTTGTAGGTGCGGTATTAGGACTAACTGGAGGCGTTGAGGTTGTGCGATGTTTGGCAATTTCTTCTAATGCCACTGCTTGGCTAAGATTATTGGCAGAACTGGGTATACGGAGAACGTGTCCCGATTTAATTAAGTTCATGTCATTGTTGATAAAAGCATCAGAATTCGATTGATAGATGCTAACCATCATTTGTTCAACAGACACTGAGCGCGGACGCGTTAATGAAGCAATTTTCCATAAAGTATCATTAGGAACGATTTTATAGTTGGCGGCATTACTGTGACTGGGTTGCGAACCTTGATTGACAGCAGCAGGTGCTTGGTAAGGAACCTGTTGAGCCGCTTGAAAAGCTTTTGTCGAAGGTACGCTGGCGACTTGAAATTTATTTTCATACAAAGGCGGGTCTAGTAGTGCAGTATATTCTCTTAAAATCCGCCCACTTGGCCAATTGACTTCAACTAAAAAATTTAAAAAGGGTTCTTTTAGTGGCTGTTGCGTCGTTACCTGAATTTCTGCATCTGTTTTACTTTTTGGTGTAACATTAAATTTTAATTGTGATAATATAAACGGTTTTTCTAGTCCTGCTCGTCGAAATGCCTCAGCTGTGGCAAGCGATACATGAACATTATCTATATCACCTTTGGGAATGGATAAAATGTTGATTTTAGCGTTTAATTGTTCATTAAGCTTTGAATAAACTTCAATATTACTTAAACCTAAAGCATTTGCATTGAACGCGAAATGTATGCCTAATAAGGCTAAAATTGTTATCACCAGTTTACGCATCGTCACGATCTCCGATTATTTTTTCTTACTCTATAAAGTTACCGTTACTTTACCTTAGCAATGAGCTGGCAACTGTAAAACAGCCGTGTGAATCTAGGTACAAAATGTTTTATGCACCGATTTCACTCTGATTAATTTATTTCTTATCGATATTTGTCGTAAATATGCCGACTTTTGGATATACGAAAAGGTACAAATGTTTTAGCACTTAGATTAATCGTAACAACGCGGACTTTATTATTCATGAGATACGCACTATTTCCGAAATAAGTGCTAAAAACAATTTGTTAATCCACTAAGTTATTAAGCTACCTATATCCAAACGTTTGCACGTTTCCGTTACTAGAAATTCTCACTTTCCTATAATAGCAAATTATACGCTAATATATGAACTTTTAAACGATTCTTAATAAGATACTTTATAATATGCCACTAAGTATAACTTACATATAGTCTTTTACCAAAATTTCTGCTATTTGTACAGCATTTAAAGCCGCTCCCTTACGAATATTGTCAGCAACTATCCACAAATTCAACCCATTAGGATGAGAAATGTCTTCACGGATACGCCCGACAAAAACAGGGTCTTTACCAGCCGCTTCCGTAACAGCTGTAGGATATCCGCCCGCTTTACGTTCATCAAGCAATACAACACCCGATGCCTTAGCCAACAATTTTGTCGCTTGCTCTGCGGTAATTTTATCGCGCGTTTCAATATGAACAGCTTCAGAATGTCCATAAAATACCGGCACACGTACAGCAGTAGGATTAACTAAAATACTGTCATCTTCAAAAATCTTTTGTGTTTCCCATACCATTTTCATTTCTTCTTTGGTATAACCATTATCCATAAAAACATCGATATGTGGCAACACATTAAAAGCAATCTGTTTAGGATAAACTTTAATTTCAATCGGCTTTAAATTCAGCAAATGCACAGTTTGTTCATGCAATTCATCAATTGCCTCTTTACCGCTGCCAGATACCGACTGATAAGTGGCTACATTAATCCGTTTTATGCCAACAGCATCATAAATCGGTTTAAGTGCAACTAACATTTGGATAGTGGAACAATTGGGATTAGCGATAATATGGCGATTTTTATATTGTGCAATCGCATGAGGATTTACTTCTGGCACTACCAAAGGAATATCTTTATCCTGACGAAATTGTGAAGTATTATCAATAACAACACAACCGGCTTCGCCCGCTTTAGGTGCATAAATTGCGGAAACAGATGCACCGGGTGAAAATAATCCGATCTGTGCCTTAGTGAAATCAAACTCTTCCAAATTGCCAACTGTAATATGTTTTCCTTTAAAATTAACAGTTGAACCTGCAGAACGACTACTGGCAAGCGGATATAGATTAGCAATAGGGAAATTGCGTTCTGCCAAAATAGACATCATGACTTCACCAACAGCACCAGTTGCACCAACTACCGCGACATCAAACAAACGACTCATTTATGTTCTCCATGATTTCTACCTAAGCGTCGACTTGGTAAAAAAACCTCAAAGAAGTTATAGTGTAGAATTATTTTAACTAGATTTATACCAATCTTATGGTGCAATCTCATTTGTTAAGATTAACCTAATGCAGAGTATAAAATTTTTTCGAGAATAGACCATCAGACTCGCATATAGTATATAGGAAATTTGTGATTGTGTGAGGAGATTGATGAAAAGTGATTAATTTTAGGCAGTTAACTTTGACTATAGCACGTAGCACTATAGCACATAGTCCGCGTAGGTCCGATTGGCGACGCGTAATCGGACGCATGTTTATCAGATTTTTTCTCGTTTCTCGTTTTTCTCGTTCCCATGCTCCGCGTGGGAATGCAGGTTGTGTCGCTCTAGCGACACGGGACGCAGAGCGTCCTTGTCTGCATTTCAACGGTGACCGTTGGAACGAGGACGAGGAATATTTCGGTTAGCGGCGGCTTACGAGTTTACGAGCACGGTAGGGTGCATAAGGCGTAAGCCGCCATGCACCTTAGTTGCTAAATGGTGTATGACTTTTCGCTTATGCACCTTACGAGTTTTAAACAATAAAAATTTGTATCTCTATAATTTGTTGAAGCTTTCTATCATTTGTTAGAAAAGCGTCACAATTTTGGTTTATTGCAGTGGAAATCTGTAGTGCATCCATTAAACGCAAACTACTATATTTAGCACGTAATTTTGCTGCATCATCTGCAATTTTTCGATTAATTTCTATGGGTATGATATCTAATTGGGATAGTAAAAGCTCAAATTGTTGTATATTTAAATGATTATTTGTTCGATAGGGCATCGTACAAAATTCGCTGTGGGTAATAACGCTAGTAGAAAATGTTGTATTTTTATTTAGATAATATTCTAAAATTTCAGCAATTTTTTCATTATATTCAGGATGTTTTTCTATGAAATAGATAAAGATGCAAGTATCTAAAAAAAGGGAGTTAAAATCTTTCATCACGCATTTCATCTATATATTTATCTACATTGCCTCGAATATTTTCACAACTCCCCATAATATTACGTAATTTTATATTTTCTTTTTTAATTTTATTTTCAATATGTTGTGATTTGAGGTTATGAATAAACTCTAATACTTCTTGCCATTTATCTGGCGTTAATTCATGTAATTCATTCAAGATTGCTTGCTCAGTAATTTGTGAATGCGACATTGTATAACCCCTCTTAATATTTAAGAATTTATTTGTTAGGATATAGTGGCATTGAAATGCTGCATGATTCAATTTGTAGAGTGTATAAGCGCAGCGTCATACATCGATTCTTGGAATTCTCACGCTCATTGGTGCATGACGCTTCGCTTATGCACCTTACGAGTTGATTTATGGTTCTACAAAATTTTGTCTGCGTAAGGTAAGTTATAAGTTGTTGAGGTATATATTCCATTAATTATCATCCAACGATATTCTTTTTCCTCACCTGGTACAGCCCAAAAATTAGTCAAGCCAACACGTAAATATATTTCAACTTCTTCATAAAAAAGTAAATTTATTATGTCGATTATAGCATCATCATTATGAATATTTTCTTTCTGCTTGAATAAGCTAAATAAATTATAGAATTCTCGGTCAACAATTCGAAAAGACTTGTGTTGACGCTCATAATTATCCATAAAACTTAGTCTACATTTTAAAAAATCTGCATATTTGTCCCTGAAGATTTTAACTGTTTTATGTTTTGGAACAATAGTAACAATTGAAGTTTCTATATTATGTTCTGGTGGAATACAATTTTTTCCATCTTCAAGGATAATATTGAATCCTTCTTCAAGGCTATCACATAAGCTATTTTCTAGTACAAACTTAAATTCACTAAAATTACATTTTCTTTCAAATTTAAGGTGTTGATAAGAATGTAGACTATTTCCATCAGTAAAAGTTGCTTGTTCATCATGAAGTGTAAATACCCCTGATAAAATTGTTCCAGGGGTTATTTTTAATCTGTCACAGGCATTCCGTGTTAGTTTAAACGTAATCAATTCTAAAGTATTAGTTTCAAGTCCTGTAACACAAATAGTATATTTTGGTAGGGGGATAACATCAGTAACAATTATTTTCTGCATAATCGTCTCCTAAGTGATGTATTAATGCTTTCTTTTACTAGATATTTGTAGGTTGGTACGCAAACCCAACCCACAACATCTACAAATTATAACACTACTTACTCGCTAAATCTTCCAACTGTTTTGCTTTAATGATTTGCCCATCTAAAGCCGCTTCTTTCGCGCTTTTACCAAAAGCAATATCCATCAAAGTACTGTAATAAACCACTGGAATCTTGAAGTTAGTACCATAAGTTTGGTTAATTTGATCTTGATAAACTTCTGTGTTCATTTGGCAAACCGGACATGGCGTCACTAACATATTAGCCCCATTATCCACAGCCGCTTGCAAAATATCTTTGATCAAGGCTTGGCTCTTTTCGGGTTCTGAAAAGGCTAACGCACCACCACAGCAAGAAACTTTCTTTTCATAGTTCTTGACTGGATCAGCCCCTAATGCTGCAATCAAATTGTCCAAATAAACTGGATTTTCAAAAGATTCACCCGCAATCCCAAATGGACGGTTGGTTTGGCAGCCTACATAACCGGCAATTTTAATCCCTTCTAACGGTTTTTTAACTTTGCTGGAAATTTCAGCATAACCAATGTCTTCAACCAATACTTCTACCATGTGACGAATTTTTTTATTGGCTTTCACACTCAAACCCGCTTCTGCTAAGGCTTGATTGGTTTCTGTCATAATTTGTGCGTCATGTTGCAAACGTTCGTTGGCTTCACGTGTTGCTAACCAACAAGCGGCACAAGTGGCGACAACATCTTGATCGGGATGTGCTTGTTCAGATAGGGCTAAGTTACGTGCTGATAATGCGATACGTGGTAATTCACCGCCGCCGCTGTAACCAATTGATGCTGAACAACAATTCCAATCAGGAATGTCGTTTAATTGAATATCCAATACACTGCACATGGTTTCCACTGAGCGTTGGTAATTGGATGAGGATGCGCCTTTTTGTGAGGAACAACCGGGATAAAAGGAGTATTGTCTTGGCATAGTGTTTATTTCCCCTTAGCCTTGTTTGACCGTTTTAGCGTCTTCAATTTGTTGGGCTTTTTTCAAAATGGCTTGTAAGCCTTTGGCATCTTTGCAACCATGTCCGCCTAACATTTCCATTGGTGTCATGCGTTTGGTTAAAAACATGCCCAAACCGATTTTTTGCATTTTGAGCGCAGTTTTAATGCCGTTCATAAAACCATTCATGAAATATAAGCGTAAGCCCAATTTTAATTCGTTGACCCGACCTTTTTGGACCAAATTTTCCCAAAATAACATGGAAAACTTAATCGTGGGTAATTCTTTGGGTGCCACGCCTAATTTTCTGCCATAATGGGCTAAACCGTGCATAATGTGGGTAATTGGTAAGCCCCGTGGACAACGGGCAATGCAGTTGTAACAGGAAGTGCAATACCACATAGAGCTTGAACTCAATACTTCTTGTCGTTTATTGGCTCGAATCATCATGAAAATTTCTTGTGGGGGATGTTCCCAGTGTGGACCTAATGGGCAACTGCCGCTACATACGCCACATTGCATACACATTCTGACCCATTCGCCTTCTTCGACGTTGGCAATCACTTCTTGTAAGAAATTATTGCGATATTTTTCTGTTGCTGTCATGGTTGAATCTCTTTATCGGTAGATTAGAACTTGAATGGACTCATGCCAATCTTTTCAATAGTTGCCGCCATTTCGTTGATAAGTTGCGGTATTCGTTGAATATCTGTGATTGCGACTTCAAGTGTTTGTACTCGTTCAGTTTCTAAGTTTAACCCTTTTAAGGTGTCGTCAATCTTAGAGGTACGAATATGCGCTAATTCTGAGCCTTTGACAAAGTGACATTGATAATCACCATCTTTGCGACATCCCATTAACATAACGCCGTCATAACCGCTGTTGAGTGCATCAGTAATCCAAATGGTATTGACAGAACCAAGGCAGCGAACAGGAATAATTCTGACAAATGCGCTGTATTCAATGTGATTCATGCCTGCCATGTCGATAGCGGGATAGGCATCATTTTCACAAGCAAGGACTAAAATACGGGGTTTTTCTGAAAATTCATCAGGAATATCAACGGCTTTAATCGCTTGTCCAACGGTTTCTACTGAGTAGTTTTCAAAGGAAATAACGCGTACTGGGCAAGCACCCATGCAAATTCCACAACGACGACAACGCGCTTCATTAAAGAAGGGATAGCGTTTTTCGTCTTCGTTAATCGCACCAAAAGGACATTCGACAGTACAGCGTTTACATTGGGTACAGCCTTCTTTACGGAATTTAGGATAGCTTAAATCACCAGAACGCGGATGTGCAGCACGACCTAATGCCGAATTTTCAATCACTTGAATCGCTTTTAAAGTCGCACCAGTGGCATCTTCCATTGCTTGGAATCCATCCATTGGACGACGCACGGGACCGGCGGCGTAAATACCAGTGCGACGGGTTTCATAAGGGAAGCAAATGAAGTGGGAATCTGTGAAACCATGTACCAGTTGCGGCATATCTGCACCTTGACGATAATCAAGGTTTAATACAGAGCCTTTTACTGGAAATTCAATAACATCGCTGACAGGTTTTTTAGGTTCGCCTTCTACTTCTTCGATTGCAATAGGAATCGCTTCGATGTCAACGCCAGAATTAGGCACCATTCCTGTGGCGAGTACGACTAAATCGGTTTCTAAATTGACTTCTTCATCTAAAATTAAGTCTTTAAATTTAACTGCTAAATTGCTACCGTTAGGTGAAACTTCGCTAACTTTGCCTTTAGTAAAAGTTACACCTTTGTCTTGACCACTGCGATAGAAATCTTCACCACCCGCACCGGGTGTGCGTAAATCGGTGTAGATAATTGCGGTATCAATGTTTGGATTAGCATCTTTAAAATACATGGCTTGTTTAACGCTGGTTAAGCAGCAATGTCCTGAACAATAAGGTAAATAACCTTCTTTATTTCCTCTTTGTCCGGCACATTGAACAAACACCACGCTTTTGACTTCTTTGCCATCAGATGGACGTTTAATCGCACCACCATTGGCTTCACGCGCAAGTAATTCTAAACCCAGTTGATCAACGACATCTGGAGATTTACCAAAACCTAAATGAGGCAGTTGATTGGCATCATAAGGTTTAAAACCGCTGGCTTGTACAATCGCACCAATGGTTTCAGTGGTAGTCGGTCCACTTTCGGCGGCAATTTCTACTTTAAAACGTCCGGGTGCGCCTTCCGTTTTTGCCACAATGGAACTTAAATATACTTTAATTTTGCTATTGGCTTCGACTTTAGCAATTAAGTCTACAACACTATTTTCTTGTGGGTCTTTAAAAGGTGCGCGATTAGGAATGCGTTTGTATAATTGTCCAGAAACACCGCCTAACTTATCAGATTTTTCCACTAAAGTGACGTTGTAACCTGCTTTTGCGGCTTCTAAAGCAGAAGTTAAACCAGTAATACCGCCACCAACAACAAGTAAATGACCAGTTAGGTTTTGCTCATTACTTGAAGAAGGTAGATTCATATATCTAACTTCAGCACATGCCATACGGATGTAATCATTAGCCATTTCTTGTGTGGTTTCTTTGGCTTCATCGGTATCGGGTCGCACCCAAATTACGCCTTCACGCAAATTAGCCCGCGACATCACGACATTGTCAAAGTTAAATGCTTCCATTTTTGCCCGTTTAGAACAACCAGCTATCATGAGGTGGTTGACTTCACCGGCATTAATATCGGCTTGAATCATTGCCACGCCTTCGCTATTGCATAAAAAGTCGTGTTGTTTAGCAAAAGCCATTTTGCCTTCTTTGGTGGCTACGCTAGCAAGCTGATTGGCGTTTAAGCGTTCACCAATGCCACACCCTTTACAAATATACGCCCCAAATTTTTTGTCTGCCATCTCGTTTAAGCCTCCGCAGCCGATAATTGATTAATAACTTGAATCGCCCGTAAGGTGCTAGCTGTTGCACTTTGTACCGCACGATTGACATCTAAAGCATCGGCTGCACAACCGGCTGCAAACATGCCAGATTCCTCATCTGCTTCAATAAAACCATGTTCATTGACAGAAATATCGATTGATAAATTAGCAAAATCAACGCTGGGTTGCATACCCACTGCTAATACTACTAATTCATGTGGATTACTGTAACGATGATAACCCTCGGTATTTACACCATTTAGCACTGGATTACCCGTTTCTTTGTCTAAAGTGATATTGGCAACTTTTGATTTGATAAAGTTGATATTGTCGTCTTTGCGCACTTTCAAATAAAAATCTTCAAAGCGATCAATGGCACGAATGTCAATATAGTAAACGGTTGCTTTGCCTTCATTGCCATAACGTTCACGTAAATAAGTCGTTTGTTTGAGAGAAGCCATGCAACAAATACGAGAACAATGTTTAAGATAGTTATGATCGCGAGAGCCAGCGCATTGAATAAATGCAATGTCTTTGGCTTCTTTTCCATCAGAAGGACGGAGAATTTTGCCACCTGTGGGTCCAAAGGGGTCCATCATGCGTTCTAATTCTACGCTGGTGATAACATTGGGATTTCTATCATAGGCATAGGGACGAATTTTATTAGCATCATAAGGTTGCCAGCCGGTTGCCCAAATGATTGCACCGACTTTTAGTTGTAAAGTTTGCGCTTGCATTTCTAAATCAATTGCGTTGTATTTACAGGCTTCTTTCGCCTTAGCCGCATCATCAGTACCGATCATGGCGGGGTCTAATACGTAACGTTGCGGATAAGCCATAGCAAAAGGTAAATAAGCACCTTTGCGTTTATTTAAACCATAGTTATGTTCGTTGGCAAATTCACCACTGACAGCGTTACTGCAATCACCGCAGGCAGTACAATTTTCATTAACATAACGTGGGGAAATATTGATCTCAACGCTATAATCGCCTTTTTTACCCGTCACTTTGGTTACTTCTGCCATTGTCACAACACGTACATTACGATTCATTTTAATGCGGCGTGTATTAATTTCCATTCCACAAGTAGGGAAACACAATTTAGGAAAATATTTATATAATTGTGCTACCCTTCCACCAATAGAAGGATTTTTTTCTAGCAAGATCACTTGCTTACCGCATTCAGCTGCTTCAATCGCGGCTGTCATACCACTGATTCCACCGCCCACGACCAAAATAGTCTGGTTGGTTGCGACAATCTCTGTCGTCATTGCCTTTCCTCCGTAGATTGTAGGTCTTTTTTTCTGTATACAAAAAATAGTATATTAGCATACGCTGTTATAGTTTGGTATGCTACTGAGACACAGTTTATAACTGTATTGAATTTTTATACGATAATGAATATGTTAAATTAATGTGAAAATAGCTATTATGCTTGAAGCGAAATCGTTAAAAGCAGCGTTAAGGATATAATAGCTATCAAAAAGAAACAACAGCAATTCTCAATTTACTTTCTGCAATAAGAGTAAGCTCCATTTAAACTAAAATCACATCGGATAGTCGAGTAGGTAGCCAAACAGTAAATGCAGCCCCTTGATATTCTTTGATATTATCCGCTTGTACTTTACCACCATGATAGCCCACAATGAGTCTAACAATATATAGTCCTAAGCCTAAATGGGGTTCTTTTTTCCCAGATTGCGTGCGTAAAGATACCATTGATTCAAATAAACGATCATGCATGTCAGGTGGTAATTGATTGCCACGATTGATAATACGGATGCAAGCCATTTGTTTTTCACGAGATAATTGAATTCGGATAGGTGTATTTATTTCAGCAAAATCAACGGCATTGGAAACTAATTTATCTAACATTTGTGCAATTAAATCGGGTGCGCCATCAATAATAATCGGCATTGGTGTTAATTCGGCATGAAAACGTTGTTTGGGATATGCTAAACGATAACCAGCAACACAACTGCTAGTTAATTCACTTAAATCAAAGGTTTCACGTTCAGCGTTTTGCAAAGCTTGATCTAATCGTGTGGCTTCACTTAAACGTGTAATAATGGTATTTAATCGGTTGATACCTTGTTTGGCTCTTTCAATATAAACCATTGAATCTAATGGGTCTTGTTCCAAATTTTCTAATGAAGAACGTACTACAGCAATCGGTGTTCTCAATTCGTGTGATAAACGACTTGCCATGCCTTCCAAATAGGTATTATATTGTTTTAATTTTACTAAAATGGAGGAAAAACTGCGCGATAAATCTCCAATTTCATCATGACTTAAGGTACCGATTTGAGTGACATTAACCCGTCCATTGACATCAATTGCAGTTTCTGCTTGATTACGTAAATGGCGTAAACGTACAGATAATCGTGTGGCAAAAATTAATAGCAATAAAGTCACCACTGAAAAGACGAAAAGCGTTTTATTAAATAAGTTAGCAATGGCTTGTCGTTGTACGGTTTGGATGCTATTACTGGTTTCTTCAACTACCACCGCACCAATGACTAAATTGTCTGCCCATACCGGATGCGCAGATGAAACAATGACAGCTTGATCGTCAGAAGTGGCATGCCAACGAATTGTAGGTTTACCATTTAAAGCCGTATTGACTTCTTCACCTTCTAAACGTGAAGATTTTTCTTGATCATCTTTGAAATCTTCTGAAGGCGGCGGCAATAGAAAACTATACAACGCATTGAGTGGATGGTAGGGAAAATCACGCCGTAAATCACCACTTTTAGCTAAAACTCGATGTTGTTTATCTAATACCCATAGACGTCTACCAGGAATATCGCCTAAAGAGTGAATAATACGCTCGATTTCAGGCGATGGAATAAATACTTTACCTACAGTTTCCAAATTATGAATGGCTGAAGTCCCAATCAATGTTTTCAATTCACGTTGTTTTGCACTGTCTATATCACCAATAGCAAATCCTAAACGATCTCCTATCATAATCAAAGGAATACGTAATTCAACTATGTAACCATGTTTGGTTTCTAGCCAAGTTCCTTGAATACGTGTTTCTGTTTGCGGTGCGACATAGCTATCGTAATTAGCCATTTTATAAGCCGTGACCCAACCAGATTCTATCGGCGTAATGATATAACGATAAAATTGTTGATTAGGGTCTTGCATGACGATTTGCAAATGATCGCTTTGATCTAAATAAAGGCTTTTCTTATCTCGATAAACAGCTTTATCATCTCGCACGATAAATAATGCGTATAAATAATTACGAAATTTTCCCAAAACGTGCGTAAAAGAGAGAGAATTAGGCGAATAATCACCCGTATTCTTTAAAATATATTTTTCGGCATAATTACCCGCTTCGCCTAAATATTCAGCCCAATCATCAGTATAACCATCTAATTTAATAGCGGATTTAATATTATAAACAACAAGTTGAGAGTCTTCACGGACGGTATCTAATAATCGACGACTGAACAAATTAGGACGTTCATTTAACACACTGGCTAAAGCACGGGCTGTATCTTGCAAGGAAGTTTCTAAATTATCACGTAAATATTTTTCCATCTCACGCACATATTCATATCCAACATAAGGAATACTGAACAAAGTGAGCGAAAGTAACAACACTTTACTACGAATAGTAAGATTCATTGTGCAATTTTTTTGCGGTAAATGAATTGTGGTTTATCTTGTGAAATCCAATCGAATAAGGTAAAATTTTCAATAGGATAAAAAAGCAATCATCACAATGTATATTAAAACACCTATTTTTCTAGTTGGTGCAGAACGTTCTGGCACAACACTACTTCGATTAATGCTTGATCATCATCCACAAATTGCCTTTCATCACGAATTTGAATTTGCAGTTGACCAGATAGATGATAAAGGAAATTTCCCGAAATTAGAAGATTATTATGACTATTTAGCCTATCATCGAATTTTCTTAAGTTCACAATTAACCATCGATCGTCAATTAGACTATCCAGCATTGCTTAATGATTTTCTTAAACAAAAACAATTACAAGCAAACAAACCTATCATAGGCGCGACAATTCACCACCACTTTGATAAACTAATTTTAATTTGGTCACAAGCAAAATTTATTCATCTCATTCGTGATGGTCGAGATGTAGCGCGCTCTAATATCGTAATGGGTTGGGCAGGTAACATGTTCACTGGTACTGACCGTTGGATAGAAGCAGAAAAATTATGGCAAAAACTCAGCAATCAATTACTGCCAGAACAACAAATTACAATTTATTACGAACAATTAATCCAAGATTCCAAAGCAACATTACTAAAAATATGTCAATTTATCGGCGTAGAATTTGACGAAAAAATCTATGATTATGCTAAACAAAGTACTTACGAATTGCCAGACCCCAAGATTTTGGAACGTTGGCGGCGGTTTAAACCTATCGATCTTCAGTTGGCTGAAAGTAAAATCGCCGATTTATTGACACATTGGCACTACCCATTGAGTGGATTACCTATTTTACCGATTACTCCACAACTGCGCTGGCGCATGTATTTACACAATCGTTGGCAAGGAATTTTGTTTAGAATCAAACGTTACTCTATCGGTTTATATGCACAAGATGTACTCTCTAGGCGTTTAAGATTTAAAAACTGGCAAAAACGAGTACGTGTTCGTTTAAATGAATGCGATAAGAAATTTTTGAAATAATTTTCGTCGGTTTCAAAATTGCATTTCCAAGAACTAATAAAAAAATGTCAACAAATATGACAACTTATACTACTTTATTCATTAATATTTAATTTTTAGCTTCATTTAAAACATCATGTCTTATACGGCTTATCCGCGTATATTAATCTCTGCTTATCAATGTAGACCGGGTATTGAAGCCGTATCACAAATTGGCTGGCAATGGTATTCCCGCTTATCCAGTCGTTTACCCGTTATATTAATTACTCACGTGCGAAATCGTGAGTTTTTACTTGCAGCTGGTGCACCACTACATGATTCAGAAATTATTTTCATAGATACCGAGTGGTTTGCTAAACCACTGTATCGTCTTGCATTAAAACTATTTCCCTATAGTGAACATGCTACTTTTCTATTATCTTCTTTAGATTTCTATATTTACGATTGGCAAGCCGTTCGACAAGCAAAATTAAGACTAAAACAAGGCGAAAATTGGGATATTATTCATGCAGTAACCCCCGTTTCACCCACTGCAGCCACACGCTTACACACATTGAAACGTCCACTCGTTTTAGGTCCATGGAATGGAGGATTGCAAACATTAGCCACATTTCCAGAAATTATGAAACAAGATGCCAGTTGGGTTTATTCCATTCGTAATTTGGGTGGAATGGTAAATTTTTTATTTGGAACAACACGTAATGCTGCTGCAATATTAACTGCCACTCAAGCAACACTGGCAAGAATTCCACAACAACATCATCAACGTTGTCATATGATTTTAGAAAATGGTGTTGATTTACAATTATTTAAACCGATACCGTGGCCATCACCACCTTCTAGCACACAACCGTTAAAAATTATTTACGTCGGTCGCTTCTTACCTTTCAAAGGCTTACCTATGCTATTGGCTGCAATTGCGCGTTTGAAAGAAAAAATACATATTCAACTCACTGTTGTTGGAGAAGGTCCTTTAGAAGCGGAATGGAAAGCTTATGCACATCAATTACAGTTAGATCAATTAATTACATGGTATGGTCCAGCCAAAGCGACAGAAGTTGCCACTCAAATACAAGCAGCACATTTACTATGTTTACCTTCAGTACGTGAATCTGGTGGTGCGGTATTGCTCGAAGCAATGGCATGTGCTCGCCCAGTTTTAGCGATTGATTTTGGCGGACCGGCTGATGTCATTGATGACACCGTGGGTTGCGTAGTTTCGCCCATTGGTACTGAAGCAGTTATTAAAGCCTTTATGGAAAAGCTACAAGATATCGCTCTTTACCCAGATGCATGGCGTAAACGTGGAGAGATGGGTAGACAAAAAGCAGAAAAACTATTTGGTTGGGAAAATAAAATCGAACAAGCAATTACGCTTTATCACACGCTTATTGAAAATAAGTGATTAAAAAACGAAGAATTGGGAAGACTTTGAGATGGTGGCCAGACGTGGAATTGAACCACGGACACGAGGATTTTCAGTCCTCTGCTCTACCAACTGAGCTATCTGGCCAGAACTTCACAATAAACGCGCATTTGAACATATTTTAAAAATAACGTCAAACTTTTTTTGAGAAAATTATATCAAATAATACATTACCTACTGAAAATAAAGATAATAAATTCTACAATGTCACGCACTGTTTTAAATTGATTAACCAAAAAGTTATTGCACTTGCAAATAAAGCAGATTACAATCTGAGGAGTGAGTTGTTCGCTGCATAAACGGATTTTTCACTACTTCATCGATAAAACCGCTATCATCGAAACAATTCTTCGGATCATAACACGAACTCAAACAAGTCTGCCTAGAAATCAAATAACTGGACAATATGGACATACCCGTAATTGAAATTGGTACTTTACCGCCTGATCCCGTTGCGCCTGATGCTCTACAAGGCATTAAGCGACAACAAACTAATCCTTCCCGTTGGCAAGGTGAAAATTGGCAAGCTTTTATTACCAAATTAGCAACCTACGCTATTGAAATCCGTCAAGACTTAGCCAGTTGTGGTATTTTTGTTACCGATGCCGGTGGCGTTGCTTATGGAATGCCGCATGGTGTTCTTATTGCGCGTAATGTTGAACAAATTGCCACCCTATTTAAAACAGCACAAACTTATCGGATTCCTATCACAGTGCGTGGTGGTGGTTTAACAACTGAAGGCGAATCAGTTGCTTACGGTGGAATTTTGCTTGATATGACTGGCATGAGCCAAGTGCTATATATCGATACTGAAAAATGCATTGTTAGAACCCAAGCCGGTATTTTTTGGCATAGTTTGGCAGAAGTATTACGCCGGCGAGGCATGGATTATTTGTCTGCGCCGCTAAATTTAACTGCTTCTGTAGGAGGCACATTGGGTGTGGGGGGAATTGATGTGAATTCTGCGCGTTTTGGTTGCAGTGCTGATCAAGCAATTTCTCTACAAGTAGTGACGCCGACGGGTGAAATTGTTGAATGCTCTGATACAGAAAATATTGAACTATTTAAACGTGTTATCTTGGGTTATGGACAATTTGGTGTAATTACTGAAGCCACTTTAAAAATTCGTCCTTTTACCCCATTGCGTATGCACTATTTTTATTATGGTTCGCTGCGTAACACGATTGAAGACTTGATTTTATTGGATAAAAATGCAGTTTGTGATTATTCAGGCATTTTAACCATGATGGATAAAGCGATTACTCTACTAGTTGCTTTCGATTCTGAAGAAAAAGAACAGAAATTTCAACAACAATGGAAAAATCGTCTGCGTGGTTATGGCGAATTGGGTTTTACTTTACGCAGTGCAGTTTATTACGCTTTTCATTTTTGGAAACTAAAAGAAGCTTGGTTTTTATTTAATCGTAAACGTTGCTTATTTCCAGAATTACAGCGTTCAGAATATATGCAAGACAAGCAAATGTTTGATCGTACAGTTGTTTTTTCGCGTGCAGTATGGAATTTTTGGGGCGGACGACAAATGATCATTCCTGATTTAGCGACTAACGTGGATAAATTTGTCACTGTTGTTGAAAAAGCAAATAAAGTGTGTCAGAAATATTTTCCGTATTACGCCCTATATTGTGTTGGCATTAAATTACATCCTGAACATCAAGAACACTATGAATTATCTTGTATTCCACCCGATGCAACTGAATTAGCCTATGGTTGCGAATTTGAACCCATGTTAAATCACGAAATTTATAGCCGTGATTATATCCAATCTTTTAAAAATGAAATTTACGATATTGGGGTAGAAAATCAATGTAGTTACTACCGCTTTGGTGGAATGATGAAAGGCTATATTCGTCGTGTATTTGGTGATGAATTGGTTGATAAACACTTAGCGATGAAACGCCAAGCTGATCCCAATATGATCTTGAATCGTAATGTTATTTTTTAAACAAGTACCTATTTGAAAGATCAGTTTACACGTAAGATGCGGTAGATTTGTGGACCGCATCATTTTGTTAAATACAACTCGTGTTAAGCAGTGATTTGCCAAGGGGCTGGACTGCGCACTTGTTGCCAAATTGGACTTTCCAAGACTAATGCCAATTGTCGTGCTAATTCTAACATGCCGGTATAGCCTTCATAACCGAATTCTGCTTCAAAAAACATATTTAAATGTATGTATTTGATAATTCGCTTTCTGT
>DYNN01000149.1 GCA_020721045.1 Thiomargarita sp.
ATTCGAATCGTTTACCACAATACTACATCGCTGTCAATGCGTAACTCCTATATTATTTAATCGTAGTCAATAAAATTTAATAAACTACAGACTACTATTAAATACGACAACTACGTTGACAGAGTGGGTGTTTTGTGACAATGCAAGGGCGAAACATGGCGAAAAAATGAACACTTTGTTTACACTATGTAAAACGTGTCATCAAGGAGGCGCGTTGTTAAAATAAATACTCGAATTTATGGATTTGTTTATAACCAACTTGTCTTAAAGTAAATTGATTAAGCACAGAATTTTTTAGGTTAATAGTAACGACAGTATCGTACAAACCTACCTCAAATAAACTCATGTCCTTGGTGGTACTGACACCTTCTTTTGGTGGTTCAATTACTTGAGATTGCCAAACAATTTCATAAGTACCTAATGTTTCTTTACCTCTCATTTTTTCTGCGGGATTCACTTGCGTCATAAATACCAAAGCATTACGTGTGGCTTCAATGCGTTGTTGAGAAAATTGTACTCGTTGCAAAATCGCTAAATTACTATTAATCCAATTGAACAACGCCATGCCAACACTCGTAATAATAACTAAAGAAACAATAGCTTCTAATAAAGTAAAACCGCGTTGCTTGAACATGATTTACAATTGTAAAATCGTATTAATTAAAGCCAAAATTTTGCTATTACTCGGTTGTTCATATTGAGTAAAATAGCCATACAGTTTTGCATCTGACAATGTCAGCAAATGATGAAAAGTCTGTTGCTCTGTAATTGGTGCAATATTGTAACGTTGTTCTAAATAACGTAGTAACAACATATCCAATTCTCGCATACCACGTCTGCACTGCCATTTTAATTTCGCCAATTCAGTCATAACAAATCACTACCTCATTTCTTATTTTTATCTGCTTTGTCGACGCGTAAGTCCTAAATCTATTAAATTAATTAATGTTGATTTGAGTGAAATTTGTGATATTAATCATTGTAACAGAAGAATGAAATGGATGGTGTCATCTAAATGTCGATTTTTTATTATATAATAATTGCTCCTTAATTTAGATGTTTTACTTTAATTTTATTGGAATAACTTTATGTTAAAAAACGTTATACAATTTGTATTGTCAGCTTGTCTACTCACATGGGTACAAGTAGTATCAGCGAATACTTGTACCACGCCTGTGTTTGATCCAAGTACTGCTCACGTCACTATTCCTTGCCTAGTCATTGGTGATACTAAATGGGAAGCCGATTTAGACTACAGCCCACATGCGCCAACACCGATGTTTGAAGGTGGTATGTTTTGGAAACCTTCTTATGTTCCGATACCAAGTACCTGTGATTGGTCTCCTGTTACTTGTGCAGTCACCAATCACAACGTAGAGATGACGCTGCCTTTAGCTATTGATAATAATAAGTATATTGCCAGACTTCGTGCACTTCCAGCACCTGATGGATTGTACTGGATGTATCTCGGTCACTATCAATTGGACAGCACTAATCCTGTCATTTTAAAGAAAGGAACACCTAATCCTAATGGTGCTTTTAGCGAATTGTATCTGTTATCCGGTGATTTAGCTAATGTATCTTCAGAAGAAATGCCAAAAGAATTAGTAGTGGAAAATCAAATGCCTATTCCACAACCTCAATTGTCAACTGGGCAACAAATTACCTTACGTATTTTCCATTTTAATGATTTACACAATACTTTACAAACCAGCAGCACTTCAAAAGGGGATACTCACTACTTCTCTCAAATGCAAAAAATTGTCAGTGATGCCCGTGCTAAAGCAACTGATAATGAAATTGTTTTATTTGTTTCCGCGGGAGATGACCACATTGGTACACCATTTGATGAACTATGGGGCTATGACACTAACACCTTCCAAATTGACCCAGCTTATCATGCTTACTCAGCAGCCGGCTTAGACGCCGCAGTGATTGGTAATCATGAATTAGATCGCGGTTCAGCTTTATTAGCTAAATCAATCCAAACCAATACTGCTTTTCCTGTCTTATCTGCTAATTTATATGGTTCAAAAAATTTAGAGGGCTTATATTTTCCCGCAGCAATTGGGGTTGCTAAAGGACTACGGATTGGTTTAATTGGTTTGACAACTCAAGAAGAAACTCTATTAAGATCAAAAGATGATCCTACTTTAGATTCTGGTGATTTATTGACCACTTTGGAACGCACGATCCAATATATCGATCCATTTGCTGACATCATTATCATCTTGTCACATGTGGGTTATAATGCTCCAATCAACGGTGAAATACGGCATCAATTAGAAGTTGGAGATGTAGAAATTGCCAGTGTCGCCGCAAGCACTACAACAAAACCCGCAGTCGTTATTGGTGGTCATATGCATTTGAAATTAAATGAAACTGGTTTGGACACGTTGAATGATGCTGTACCAATTTTAGAAGCCGGTGCTAAAGCCAGCAATTTAGGCGAAGCTATTTTCTCATTGTACCAAACTTCACAAGGATTAATCCGTGCTAATGCCAGTGCTCATTTGATTCCATTGAAAAAGCGCAATAATACCATCAGTGCAGATGATCCTACTTATAGCTCTTTAGAACATGATACTGATTTAAATGCTGATTTTGAACAAACTGTGATGCAACCACTTTATAGTTTACTCAGTGATAAACTCAAAGAAATCATTGGACAAGCAGGCAATTCAGAAAACTTAACTACTGCTCAAACTTATGCCGATCGTTACGTAGGGGAGACCTTAATTGCTAACTTCATGAACGATGCGATCGTAGCGCAAAGTCATGATTTTCCAAGTAAACAAGGGCAAAGTCAACAAGTGGATATTGCAGCATTTAACGCTTCAGGTTTAAATGGTGGTGTACAACCCAATAGCCAAATTACCTTTAACGATTGGTATAGTGTGATGCCTTATGCGGATATGATTGTTGTTGCACAAATGACGGGACAACAAATTAAAGACATGTTAATCAATAATGCCAAACGTTTAGTCCGTTCTGAAGAATTGACAGGTGACAGTCCACTTGATGTATCAACTTATATCTCACGCGGTTTTCTGCATTTTTCCAGTGGTTTAACTTACACAATTAAATTGAATGGAGATGCCACTCAAGCCACAGCGCAAGATATTATGTTAAAAGGGCAACCTATTGATAATGTGTTAGATCAAATATTTAACGTTGCCTTTGGTGATTATATTTCTTTACGTGGCGGTGAAGGATGGAACGGTAAGAAAGTAGGTGCCGGTTTACCTGACGCTGTTATTGGGTTTGATTTAACGACATTACCCAAAAATGATACTGGTTTAGTTTATCGCAATGAAATCATCAGTTTCATTAAAAAGAACGGAGTAGTTGATGAAGGAAGTGGTGCGAAAAAAGATGGTCGTTTGAAAATTATTCCTTAAATAAAAATAAGTGATAGCATCATGCACCAATGAGCGTGAGTGTTTCCTCGTTCCAACGGTCACCGTTGGAATGCAGACAAGGATGCTTTGCGTCCCGTGTCGCTAGAGCGACACAACCTGCATTCCCACGCAGCGCATGGGAACGAGAAAAAAGAAAAGAGAAAAAAGAATAAAGGGTTACAGGGATAAAGTACCAAGATTTACATCCTGGAAAGACGAAAACCCCTGTAGCTGCCCCCGCTAGCTGTATCGTACCTACTACGGCCGGCACAACGCAAGTTATCAACATCGCTGACCCAAGAACCACCACGAAGGAGATGCGCATTACTATCCCCAGACATCCAAGCACTTCCATCACTAGGCGCACCATTGTAGCTATCATGGTAAACATCTTCATTCCATTCCCACACATTCCCATGTATATCATAAAGGTCAAATGTATTAGGTTGCTTTTCCCCTACAGGATGAGTTTGATAGCCAGAATTATCACTATACCACGCATATTCTCCTAATCGACTGACATCGTCGCCAAAAGAATACTTTCCAGAACTTCCTGCACGACAGGCATATTCCCATTCTGCTTCTGTAGGTAAACGATATTCTTTTCCTGTTTGTTCACTTAGCCATTGAGCATAAGCTTTAGCATCTCTCCAATAGACATTAATCACTGGACGTTTACCACGTCCCCAACCTTCATCATCTGGCTTTTCTCGCCCAGTTGCTTCGCAAAATTTATCGTATTCCTCAAAAGTGACTTCATATTTGCCCATCGCAAAACGCTTGATTGAAACAGTATGTACGGGTTTTTCATCACTATCTCCATCATTACTCCCCATTTCAAATGTACCCGCTGGAATCCATACCATTTCAGGACAATCAGGACAATCTCGAAAACTTTTACCTTCTTCAATCGGTTCAATGGGTGGTTTAACAGATTCCATACTCGTCATACCAGACATTGCTATCATTAATCGATCTTCCATTTCCTTTAATCGACGCTCACGTTCGGCTAACTCTGCTTCTTTATTTGTTAAATCACTACATTCTTCTAAACAAAATCTTACAGGTGGTGCTTCAACTAAAGGTACTTGTTTATCTCCAAATTCATCTACCATCTTCAATCCCACTTCATTAAAGAATTCAGTGATATTTTCAGTTGTCAATTGACTATTTTTTAATCCTTCTACTAAATATTGGGTATATACACTATTACGACCATTTTTACTGCCTAAAGCTCGTTTTAATGGTTGAGTGGCATAATTCATAACAAAACGTTCATATTTACCTAAACTCACTAAACCTTCATCAAACAATCCTTTTTGTTCTTCAAGAAAATCCGGTGGCACATCTCGACAAGCATCTAACACCATGATATTAATGCCTCGTGGATTACTTTGACGTAAACTTTTCACCACGAAATTCAGCAATTCTCAATTTAATCATGTAAAATAATAATGTTATTATAACTAATTGAA
>DYNN01000229.1 GCA_020721045.1 Thiomargarita sp.
TACTTATTCATTGTCACATACATTTAAATATATGTAAAGCAATCTAGTTAAGCTCTTTTGCCCAAAATTCCTCAACACGACTTGATGGAACTTTGCCCCCGTTGGAAGCAGAACAAATTGAAACGTTTGAATTTGATTATATTACTTATCTTTCGCCAAATTACATGTTAAATGCGAATTTATTTCACAATCGCTTAAAAAACTTGTTTGAGCGGGTTATGATAGTAACTTCATCAAATCAATATCTTAGTTTTTTAGGTAATAGTGGTGAATGGACGACCAACGGATTGGAACTCAGTTTACAAGCGCAACCTACTGAAAAGACACAGTTAGAATTGAGTGTCACTTATCAAAAAACCGAAGATAAAAATCGCCCAGATGTGGAAGCAGCTTACTCACCTGATTTATTGGGGCAATTTAAATTCAGTTATCAGTGGACACCACAAATGAGTTTTGGATTGACTAGCTATTATGTTTCCAAGATGGAAGTGTTTTTTGATCCGACATTGAAGAACCCAGATGGCAGCTTTGGCAAACGCATGAATGGTGCAGCCGGTAAAGGTTATTTAGTGACAGGCGCGAATTTGCGTTTTCAAGATTGGTTGATCAAGGGAACATTTGTCAATTTACGGGTGAATAATCTTTTTAATCAAGAAATTATCTATCCCACCTATCCAAGAAATACCTGGATAGATCGCGGTTCAGTGGGTGAAGAACGCAATTTCATGCTGACAGTGGGATACGAATTTTAATCTGCCTGTGTGATAAAATGTGTTGAGATATTTGGGGAGAGTGTTAGCACGTGGGTCTTAATGTAGAAATAAAAAATGATTGGTATTCTTTCATCTTGTAAACAGCAGAGATTAATTTATGTTATATTTAAGCGAACTTTTGATTGAACATTATGAATTACAAACATTTAACGAATTAGTGGCTTTAGTTAAAGAACGTGCGCGTAGTGGCGAACGCTTCTTTCGTATGGATGTGCGTCCTCAATTTGGCGATACGCCAGAAAACTGGGAAGATCGATTAGAGGCGGCTTTTAGTTAGTAGGCAAAACCTTTGCTCACCAAATTATTCATGATGGTGAGCAAAATTGCCTATAGATTTAACGCTGTTCCATAGAAATAAAATCACGTTGTTTGGCACCAATATACAATTGACGTGGACGACCAATGCGTAAATTGGATTCTCTCATCATTTCAAGCCATTGCGATACCCAACCCGTCGTACGTGCTACGGCAAAAATAACAGTGAACATATTCAGCGGAATTTCCAATGCTTTTAAAATAATACCTGAATAAAAATCTAGGACTTACGCATTGACGGCAGTCCGAAATTGTGGATTGAGATAATCTTTACC
>DYNN01000067.1 GCA_020721045.1 Thiomargarita sp.
TTATTCATTGTTACATACATTTAAATATATGTAAAGCAATCTAGTTAAGCTCCTTTTTCAAAATGAATACGTATTTCTGCTTGTTCCCAATGTGCATCAAATTGAAAATGGATATTTCCATATTGACTCCATGTACTCGCAATTTTGCTGATTTCTTTTTTAATCTGAGAATGGCAGGCACTGAGAGAAGATAAAGAACGACAAATATCCGTCTTTCTAAAGTCTTGCCCTTGAAAATCAAATGCTACTTTTAAAGTTTTACCATTTTCCCATCGTAATTCTTTGGAAACAACACCACGCTGCGATAATTCTTCATCTGTTATGTTTTTTGAAGCAGTGCCACAAAAATCTAATTCTCCCGCGATAATCTGTGTTGGGAAAATTATTTTCCATAAAATTGTCGTTAAAATAATTAGTTTAAATATCATATTATATAATAAAAAAGTATTACCGATTGTATCAGTAATACTTTGATAGAAAAAGTTAAAGTGGATTGGTTACTCTTCCTAAAAAGAGAACCGTGCCTGATTGAACTTCTTTAATTAGAAACATAAAAGGACGATCTACACGAAATACTTTAGAACGACCTCTTGATACAATTGCTGCTGTTGCGGCTGTTGCTTCTGTTCCTTCTTCATTTACTTCAACAAACGCTTGATGTGCGATAGTGGAAATAGCTATTCCTTTTTCATCGGTCATCTTGGAAAAATCAGCTTTGGCTGGATCAAATACATCTGTCATTCCCAATTTTTGCAAATAAGTTTCTAATTGAAAAGACGATTTGAGTGTAAATTTTGGCAAATAAACTAATAATTCTTCAGAGTTTCCTTTGGGATTAATGTAATTTCCTAGTTTTTCCTCTACACGCGAAAAGTCTTCTAATTTTTTAGGCAACACGATTTGCATAGAAATTCCATTTTCACTACTATCAGTACTGTAGGGGAGTTCAATCCATTCTACATAGTCGTCTTCAAAATAATTAAATTCAGCCTTTTGTGTCATCATAGGAACAGTAATTTCAGTACCATCTAATTTAGAAAATGGTTTTTCTTCTGTTTTTTCCAGATCAAAAGGTGTTTGCCATTTTCCTTTAAAATAGATAGCGTTAACAATTGCCAACTGAGTTTGAGGAGTAATCATTCCTGAAGCGATTAAGTCTATGATTTTTCCCTCTGTTTTATTCATTACCCACTTGTTAATCTTCTCTCTACTTTCTTCTGGTTTCGTTTGAAAGTCAGCGGTTTTGAATACAGTTTGGCGAGTTTCATCAAGTGATTCTGAAAATTCTGCCTTAATTGGCATATTTGGTTGAACCCATATTTGATTAGCCAAATTCAAGCGATACTTTCCTGAAGATTCAAGAGAGTGTTCTAACTGACCAAAATCACTATTTAATTTATCGTCAGCTTTAAACAGTTTAGTCATTTGGCTTTTGGTATCACCAGCTACACCTTCGTAAATCATAGTGAGTGTACTGGTAACGCTATAAGGTGATAAAAATAAGTTACCCTCTTGTGATTTAAGTTGGTTATACAAGTGTATTGCCAATTTATTAATCACAGGAGTTGCAGAATTTCTACGTTCTTGGGTAGATGCTGTTTCCAATGGTTTTTTTGGAGGAATAGCAGATTCTGCAAGTGCTTTATCTGGCGTTGTTTCTGTTTCTTTCACTTCGTCAGTCGCACAACCTGTGAAACTCATTGATGATAATCCGATAGTCAGAAACAGCCACAAAAATCTTCTTTGTCTTTTTTCAGTCATGTGAAATGCCTCTAATAAATACTAAAAAGTGATACGTATACCTAACGTAAATCCTTCAGTGGTATCTAAACCGTCGCCTAGGTTTGTTTCTGTATATATCGTTTGTGTTCGATATCCAAATCTCATTTCTGATTTAAGTTGCTGAACTTTTGGTAATTTAAAAGATACTCCTAAGTCGGCAGAATGATAGCGAGTTGGATCAGTATATCCATTCGGCCATTTCGTTTTTAGTACACCGTATGAAAAATTACCAAATAAGGAGATATTATTACCTGCCAAATTAGCCAAGCAAACTTGTGAACCAACCACTAATGTGGGACCATAAATCTTGTATGTCATGTCATAATTTCCCCAATTTATTGTTGTTTCCGGGTAAAGGGAGATTTGATTATAAAAATGGTACTTCTGTTCAATATGTTTAAAACCAACACCAATTGATAATTCTGGCATGAATGCATAGCTTAAGCTCACATCCCTTTCTTGCCGATCAGCCGAACTTTCATATTGATATTCATAATAATTTTTTATTTTATTACCATCCTTATCTTGGGATTGGTAGTAATATGGTTGAGAAATCTTTGGAAAATCATACGAATGCGATGGTAACGTAGAAAATGTTAATGTTAAATTCTCGTAACGTGCCCCCAAGGTAATAAGGTGGGATACCTCATTGTTAGCGGTAGCTGCGATGAAATGCCCCGCTCCCTGCTCAGAAGATTGTTGATACCATCCAGTCCACGTGTTAAACCATAATTTTTCTTCAGCAAATACACTCCAGTCACTTGGTTTATCTTCCCAATAACAAGCTCCGTGAGATGAGGATTCTTCATCGCCAGGTCTAAATATGTCAGGTGTAAGACAACTTGCTGTATTTTGGAATTGAATGGTAGAAGGATTACCCGTTGATATTTCATTTTCATTGCTAGAAGAAGATTCTTCAATGTCACCAGCAATTTTTTCCAAGTGGCTATCATCGTATTGTGGTACTTGCTCCTTACCATATTCTCTATTAACTTCCGTTTGAACCCATTCGACGGTCTTGTCCATGATATTTTTCCAACTCGGTTCGTCTGAAGATTCCACTTCTTCTTTGAAATTAGTCAAAAAACCGCGAGTAAAAAAACCACCCTCGCCTGAGCTATATGCCTTTTGTCCGGACTTTGAAGCTGAAGCAATGAGATAGCCTTTATAATTCAAAAATAAGCTTTTATAAGCCTTCTCTGTATCGGGCGACAATTTGTCTAAAATAATTTCACCGCGTCCCCGACTTACATCAGTCTTATTGCAAGTATCCGCCATTACAATGAGTAAACGTGGACTTTTTTGTTCAAGAGTTGTTTTAACAGAATCTAGTCGTAACAATTTTTCGTATTCAGTACCTAATTGGTCTGAACCTAATCCTTGTAACTCTAATTTTGGCCATTGGCTACCTTCATCATCTTTCACGCCATGCCCTGCATAATAGAAAACCACAACATCATCAGGGTCAGGAGATAATTCGTTTATAGTACTCGTTACTTTTTCATAGCCATCGCCTTGTTGACTAATGGATTCACCATCAACGGGATGTTTTTCAAACTTCAATTGAGTTGCTTCTGCAACAACCTCTAACATTCTTGTGAAATTTTCCTCATCTTGCTTAGCACTTGTACCTGACTTCTCATCTAAAGTATCTGCCACGATAATGGCATGAAGTGTTGCGGCTGTTACATTGCCAAAACAAAGCAATAGAACAAAATAGCTAAAAATCAAACTTCTAAAAAATGGTATTTGCCTCATGTAAAAAACCTCCTAAGGTGTAATTGTAATATTTTGCGTGCCCAAACAATTGGAAAGACAAAATTCCTTTCCTACCCAACCATATACATAAACTTGCTGCTCTTCTTTTGTACTTTCCTTGACCGCCTTTCCAACTGTTTGAAGAACATCTTCGAATGGCTGCCAATGGTAACGCTGAATGCCTTCGATAATAGCATGTGCAAATGGGCTATTTTCATCATCTTTTTCAACAGCATCACTTGCATTTTTTCCGGCTTTAGTAGAAAAAACTACTATAGCGTTACCGCCACCTACTCTAACCAAGTCTCCTTGTAATTCCTCACTCTTGCCATCAATTGGACGACAGGTATCTAAAATAATGATGTTGATTCCATCTTTATTTTTGTCACGCAAACCACTCATTACCAGTTGTGCATCCATGCCTTCTTCATCTTTGGTAGCATCTAAATAGCTATTTCCCTCTTTTTGACTGCCATGACCTGCATAATAAAACAAGATAGTATCGCCTTCATTGACTAACTCCTTAAAATCATTAAATACTTTTTCCATTTGTGCTTTGGAAGGGACATCTGTGTAAACTAAAGAAGTAAAGTTTGCTTGCTTTAAAACTTCGGCTACCTTTTTAGCATCGTTTATTGGGGTAGATAATTGATTTACCTCGTAATTTTGGTTAGCTATAAAAAGAGCTAATCTTCTTCCTTTGGGTTGAGAATCTTCACCATACGCTATACTCGTATATAGATAAGGAAATAACAGAAAAAATACTGCAATAATATTCACTTTCATAGATTACAATTTCCTATGTTAGTCGTAAGGTGAGTTTTAAAACCCACCTCACTTCACAGTTTAATTAATCATTAAAACATTGCTTACTACCACTATCATCCAAACAACAATTTCGATTGCCTTCGCGTTTATATTTTGCGTCCGCACATCTTGGATAATGCGATCCCCCCCGTTCTGGCGGATCATTATCAGGAATAATATCCGGTCTACGTTTTGTAATTTGAGTAACATTTACTTTCATTTGAGGGGATTGTGTCTTTTGACCGGGAAAATTTACGACTATTTCTTTAGTGGCTGCTGCCTTGACAGTTTCCCAATCAGGATTACTAGATGCTTGAACTTCATTTAAAACTTCCAATAGTTGGTTAGTAAAAAAACCACCGCGATCGCTATCACCAAAAGAATATTGGTCAGGCACAGAACTTGAGGCGATAATGTAGCCCTCATAACCAAGGAAAAGTTTCCTAAAACCAGAAGGTTGATCTGCTTCTTGTCTACCAAGAGAAACAATACCCGGTTCAATCTTATTACAGGCATCAGCAATAGCGATCAACAGACGCGGGTTTCTAGCAGCGAGAATGTCTTTAACAGAACTGAGTTTTAATAAATTGCCACCATATTGTCCCTCTACTCCTAAAGTGGGCCAACGATCGTCACCTCCCGGATTGGCACCATGACCAGAATAATAAAATAAAACAACATCATCCGGACCAACTGATAAACTATTAAGCGTGTTTTGTATCTGTTGAGATTTCCCTCTGCCTGCGGTGATAACAATATCTTGTCCTGATAAAGAAGTGGTACGTCTAATAGTGGCTGTTAATTCTTGCATGGCAGCCACATCTCGATCAGCTCCAATACCAGTGTCATTGATGTCTGCTACGATAATGGAATGCAGAGTAGCAGTTGTTGTAATGGGATAATTATCATTAGTTACTGTATTAACGTTTTGATTACCGCCCGATGATACGCAACTACTTGATGATATTAGTGTGAAGGCAGCTAAAATGAACAATAGCCTAGTGAATGTAATATGAAAATACATTATAAACTCCAGGCTTTAAAAAGATTTATAGAAACTGACTTAGGAACCTGTGAAACAGGCTGTTTAGGGATTGGAACTTGAGGCTGATCTGAGGGATGAGAAGAAGTGCTGGGTTCTATTCCCCCCCCCGCAGACGCGACTACTACGGTCGATAGGCAATACAACAGCAGGAAATTATATTTTTTCATAGCTTTTCTCTATAAAATAACCTAATTAATGTAATATACTACATTAGTATAGTAGCATTATACTTAAAAGGACTGCAACATCTCCTAAATTCGCTTAAGAACTTACGCGTTATAGCCCGCCGCTGTAATCATTAATAAAATACCGTAAATTAATACAATGATTCCAATACCTTTTTTAAATTTCTGCCAACTAGTTACTTGTGGATGATGGGCATCAAAAACGCCTAAATATACTGAAATTATAATGAAAAGACTCGCAATGATAAATAAAGTCAGTGACGAAATATTACTGATTTCTTTCAAGTTACTTATTGATTGAACAGGCGTTTTTGCTAACAACTCATCTTTAGGTGTGACAGTTGTCATTTCTGTAGCGTCAATAATTTTGAGTGGGTTTTTAGGAATAATGATTTTTACAACCGGCGGATAACAAAAGCCTTTTTCTGCACAACCTTGATATTCTATTGTAATTGACTCTGTTTTTTCTGTACGTGTGACTGGTAATACAATCGTTAATAATTGTGATTTATAAACAGTCACTTGACCAAAATAGGGATCAGTATAAATTTGTCCTACTGGTAATTTTGGCGTACCTAATTGTCCCTCACCTTGTAGTGAGAAATTGAATTTTTCCTGATACAAATAATGCCCGGGCGCAATTAACCATTCTAAAATAATTTGATCTGACCGACTGATGTCAACGCTGAAAATAAACGCTTGCTCAACAGGTAAGAGCGATTCCTCTTCAATCAGCAAAGTTTGTTCTGATGCGGGCGTTAGCAGGTCATTTAAGCGATTAGGCGTATTTGCGGGTAAAAACTCTTTATTTTCAGTTGATGGGCTAAAAAAATCATTTTCCGTTGCTAGTTGTGAAGCAGCGATTGAAACTTGACTGAGTAGTAAACCCAATAATATTAAACTTTTTTTCATTTTAACTTGTTTTCTTTACAGTCTTATCAATCCATTGCAGATAATCTGGTAATCCCTGTTCTATTGATAATGCAATTAATTCAGGAATTTCATAAGGATGTTGTGCTTGTAACATTGCTTCTACAGCAGTGTAACATTCTTGTCGTGTTTTCATAAGTAGTAATATTTCATTTTCTTCAACGACTTGTCCTTGCCATTTGAAAATAGAACGTACTTGTGGCAATAAATTAATACACGCAACTAATTCATTTTTAACCAAATTATGCGCTAATTGTTGTGCAGTTGTTTCGTTAGGGCAAGTAGTTAATAACAGTAAATAAGACATAGTTATTTATTTTTCAATGTGTTAATCTAAAAACAGCAGTTAATTTGATTAATTAGAGATAACACCAAATCGCATTATCTCCAATTTTATCAAAAAGATAGCTTATTTAGAAAAAGTTGATAACTGTACGGCATCATTTAAAAACTGGATATTGATACTTGCACCAGTTTTGTCATCTTTCCAAGTTGCGCTGGTGCCAGAGGCTAAACCGCCAATACCAATGGATTTAGAGTCTTTAGGGTCACCTAAAATGGCTTTTACTTCCGTCATGGTCATGCCATTTCTGATTTTTTTGAAGTTGTCTTCATTCACTTTTGAGTCGCATCCTAGTAGGAATAAAGCTAAACAGAAGACAGTGAAAAGTTTAATTATACGATTTTTTTTCATATTTTACCTCGTAAGTGGATTTTTAAGTAATTTAGCGATCAATTACCAGTGGATTGTTGAGTCAGCATTAATTGAAATGAAGGCAAAAAAATTTCATTAATTAACAATGGTTTATCTAATAAATAGAAAATAGAACGTCGTGCCCATAACATGGTTGGTTTTTCTGACAAACGTTGGGTTGCCAACTGATACAACGGATGTCCCATGGTTAAACGCGCAACATAAAATGCACGTCGTTGTACCGTGCGTTCGGCAAATAAAACATGTCCCAATGGATGTTTGCCTAAATTGGCTAAACGACGGTATTTTCCTACTAACGTTTGTGGTGGAATTACAGTTCGTGCAAATACCCAAGCATTTGTTTTACATCTTAAATAAACTTCTCTAATCCGCACATGATGTTGAGCGGAAATTTCTAACCATGCTTTTTCAGAGAGCAAAGGGTGTTGCCACTGTTGCGTCAGTACTTCAACATTAAAAAAATCTGGGCATAAAAGCTGTAATCGTTGCGTTAAGGAGGTGCTGTCTAATAACCAAGTGGCTGTTTGTTCAGATAATCCAGCGCAATGGTGCCACTGTTGCGCCGGATACCACCGTGTTTTTGTCACTCTTGTACCACGAATTGTAGAGGCATTTGCCCATTGAAAATTAACCCACCATCTACACGTCGATAACCCAAGTAAATCGTGAATTTGCCTAATAAATTTTGAAATGTACCATTATAAATCGTTACATTTATTTGTTGTTCAAGTGTCGTTCCGGTCATCGCTGGCATGAGTTCATTTAAATTGAGTCCATTCCAATATTGCCACTGTTCGCCTTGACGCATAAATAGGAGTTGTTGCGTACTGCCTTGTGGTTGATAAGCTGCCACAATGACAATTTCTGCCGCTCTACCTATATCACAACTGTCAGGAAACAAGTTTGCGTTTAATGTGACTGATTCCATTGGATTAATTGTTGTAACTGATTCAGCCATTGCATTGGTTAAAATTATATCAAAATGGGCATCTGTATCAATCTTTTCGCCCGTTGATGTAAATAAACCAGTTGCCGTTGCCATGGTTGGTACTTCGTATTCGTAAGCCCCAATGTCGCCCATTTTACCTGTTTGTGGTGCTTCTGTGATAGTAAAAAGCGTTAATAAATTGCTCAAAGAAGTGGGTAATGAAGTGCTACGGTCAATTGCTGCGCTGCAATGCGTGAGGTGAAAATCAGCTTGTTCAGCATTAATAAACAGTGGATCAGCTGTTAATCCATATATTTCCCAAGGTGTTTGGTTTTGTACTTCAATCAAATCTCCATACGCTTTGGCACGACTGTTATTAATCGGATTTTTATCAAAAACATTATCATTCCAACCATTTCTGAAATATAAATTGTAGTCCAATACAAAATGGGTATCTTCAAGATTACCTGTATGAGTAATACCGTAATTTTTGTTATTAAACAAGATATTATTGGTAATTTTTACATTATTTGCTGGATAATTGCCTTGATCCGCGCGATTCCATAATTCAATGCCATTAAATTGATTTGCCAGTAAATTATTGGTGATGATAATTTCGCCGTCACGCCAATGATGTACGAAGAAAATGCCGTCTAATCCGTTGTTATAAATCAAATTACGATAAACATGAATACCGCTCATATAACTACCATATAACCCAAAAGCAAATTGACCATTTGCCCATAAACGCCGTTGTTCTGCCGCATAACTCCAGCCATAATTGTGTCGTAATCGATTACCAGTTATTAATGTATCTCGAAAGACGTGATGATGAGGTGGTTGCCCTTCAAATTTAATCGCGCCGCAGTCTCCTAACAACTGACAATTGTTTTCAATAAAATTGTTTTTTAGCAGTATTTGACCCGTTTTAATTTCATCGGGGGTAAAATAATAAGTTTTGTCTGATTGAATCATCGATTGACTTAATAAAAGTCCATTGTGTGCAATATCATGTAGATAGTTATTTTCAAAGTAAAGGTGATCAGGAAAAGTAATTGTAATGGCTGCACCTATTTCAGTATCTGATCGTTTACTAATTTGATATAATTCGTTATTTTTAATCGTAATATTGCTGATTGCTGCTTGCGAAAAAGCTGTTTCAGAATTGTCCCAAATACTTTGGATTATAATCGCTTTATCGTCTATTTCACTGAAAGTTGAATTTTGTATCGTTATTTCTTTGCTTACATTATCGCTGATATGGGCAAATGCAGTTTGTTTAATTGTAATACCTTGATTTAAATAATTAAGATTGAGGTGAGTGAATTGAAGATTTTGGCTGCCCAATGCTAAATCGGTTGTTGCATTAAGTTGAATAGCGGCTTGATTGAAAAAAGAAAAATTAATGCCGGTTAAATTGACATGAGAACGATGAGATAAATCGAACGCAGTATCATAACGTGAAATCTCAATTTGTGCTAAATCAATGCCTTCGGGTAACCAAAAATATAAACGTTGTGTTTTCACGTCAAACCAATATTCACCGGGTGAATCTAGTAAAGCGGGATGATTTTCCACATAATATTTACTGCCCCAACCTAAGCCCATATTGTCGGTTTTGCCAAAAGTAGGATAATAAGCTGGACGATCTAGTGTAATTTTTCCTTGTGTAACATCATGTTGAATAATTTGGCGATGATATAGATAATTACCTTGTGCAGCATCAATCGCCGTTAGCGTTGCACCGGTCAAATCACCTAATGTGGTTAAATTACCTTGTTCTATATTTGCAGGCAATGAATCATGATTATTATCAATTAATTGGGTTGCAGAACGGGTATTATTGTCACAATGGCTGGGGCTGTCTTCGGCTTGAGGATTACAATTCGCAATTTGTTGTCCACCGTTAGCTGCCCACCAAAATTCGTGTTGTTTCCAAGCAGTTGTCACTTGCCAATCAGGTTCTCGTGCAAGATGAAATCGTTGTTTTACTGCGCCTTGTTCATCTAATTGCACAATAAAACGTGGTGCTTGGGTTAATTGCCAAGTGGAAATATCAGTCCAAAAAATAGCTGATAAATTAGTTGATGCGGGCAAATTAATTTCATTGGTTGTTAGAGAATTCCAAGTTAATTGTGCGGCATTTTCTGATCCATAAATAAACACAGTATTTTCATCGGCTTGATAAGTAATGGGCGCGTCTGATGTGCCTGAAACGGGTAGGATTAATTGTTGTTCACGATAAATACCTGATTTAATACGGATGGTACTGCCAGCCGTGACACGGGATGTTGCAGTTTGTAATGTTTGTATCGCTGTAGTTTCGCTTAAGCCATCGTGGGCATCATTACCTTGTGTGGCATCAACCCAAATATCTTGTGCAAAAACAGTAGATAAGAGTGTAAAATTGAAAAATAGGGCACGAATTAACAATAGGTTCTTCCTCACGCTATAAATTTTTATGATTGATTATTCTATAAAAATACGCATGAAACAACAACAATTTATCCCAATTAAAGCTGTTAAATTGAGAATTGTGAATTTTCACGTATACTCATCATTGTCACACGTTTAACCTAAAGATTCTTCACATGATTATGGGTATTGGTATTGATATTACGGAACAAAAACGTATTTTGCAAGCAATTGATAAATATGGCAATCGATTTTTGCAGCGCGTTTTTACACCAGCAGAAATTTTATTGTGCGAACAACGTCCTATAGCGCATTATACCGGTAAGTTTGCGGCAAAAGAGGCATTTATGAAAGCCATTGGTGCGGGATTTCGTCAACATGTGTATTTTAGAGATATTGAAATTCTTAATCGTGCCAGTGGTGCACCTTATATCAATACTTATGGTGCGGCACAGCAAATTTTTACTCAATTGGCAGTCACAACTATCCATTTAACATTATCACATTCAGCGGGAATTGCGGTGGCAGCAGTTATTTTGGAAAAAAATTAACCCTTTATTTATTGTAAAAAATTGCTCAAATAGCATGAGCATTTTACAATAGACGGTTCACACTTCAATAAATTAAATTAATATGAATGACACACCTTTAATCATCAACGATAAGATATACAGTTCTCGTTTATTAGTTGGCACTGGTAAATATAAGGATTTAGCAGAAACGCAATTAGCAATCGAAACCAGTGGTGCGCAAATTGTCACTATTGCCATTCGACGCACTAATATTGGACAAGACCCACAACAACCTAATTTATTGGATGTTATTTCACCTAATCATTATACATTATTACCCAATACGGCTGGCTGTTATACAGTTGAAGATGCCGTACGTACTTGCCGATTAGCGCGTGAATTGTTAGATGGACACAATTTGGTTAAATTGGAAGTATTAGGCGATGAAAAAACTTTATTTCCTGATATTACAGCAACTTTGCAAGCAGCGGATATATTGATTAAAGAGGGTTTTAAAGTCATGGTTTATACTAATGATGATCCCATTATTGCTAAACGTTTAGAAACAATGGGTTGTGTTGCGGTGATGCCATTAGCTGCGCCGATTGGTTCTGGATTAGGGATTCGTAATCCTTTGAATATATTGACGATTATAGAAAATGCAACAGTACCAATTATCGTTGACGCGGGTGTGGGTACTGCTTCTGATGCAGCAATTGCAATGGAATTGGGTTGTGATGGTGTTTTAATGAATACGGCGATTGCGGGTGCAAAAAATCCCGTATTGATGGCTTCTGCAATGAAAAAAGCCATTGAAGCCGGTCGTGAAGCATTTTTAGCGGGGCGTATTCCACGTAAACGCTATGCCAGTGCTTCTTCACCATTAGATGGCTTATTTTTCTAAGATTTTATGGAATTAATCTATCGTATTGGATTTACGTTACGAATGTTACATCGTTATCGTCGCGCGCTATTACAGGTGTATCGTCAAACTCCCAAATGTAATGCAGCTTATCATCGGTCACCTCAAGATTTAAAACAGCAGGGAATTGAAGTTGTTGTATTAGATTTTGATGGCGTGTTGGCGGCGGATCATGCACTTTTACCCACATCTGAAATGCAGCAATGGTTGCATGATTGTCTTGCGCTATTTGGTCATGAGCAGATTTTTTTATTATCAAACAAGCCGTTACCAGAACGCATTGCTTATTTTGAACAATTGGGTATACGATGTATTACAAATGTAAAGAAAAAGCCTTATCCTGATGGATTACAACAAGTTATTAATTTAACGCAATACGCCGCTCATCAGTTGATATTAGTTGATGATCGATTATTAACAGGTATATTAGCAACTTGCATTGCCGGCACTCAAGCGAATTACATTACGCAACCTTATGTCAATGTGCGCCATCGTCCGTTATCTGAATTGCCCTTTATGTTATTACGACTGATTGAACGTGGTGTTGTGCACCTATTTGGTTTTATTTCGAAATAAATTTTGTGCAGTCTGAACTAAAAAGGTGAAATTCCACTTAATTGGTTCAGACCGCATTATTTTAAGCAGTCAAAAACTTACTGATTATTTGCCCGCCACTTCATTTTGATAATATTCCATTAGAATTTTAGCGACTTCTGGGCGAGAAAATTCAGGCGGTGGGGCAATGCCTTGTGATAACATTTCACGCACTTTAGTCCCTGATAACAAAATAAAATCATCTTTGGTATGATCGGGTACATCACGCATCATCACTACTTTGTTCAATTTTTTGGAATAAGCAGTGTGGTCAGCACGGAAAATTTCGATTTGTAATGCATCTTTAGGTACATCAGTATCAAAGATAGTTTGCGCATCAAAAGGTCCGTAATAATCGCCAACGCCAGCGTGATCGCGCCCAATAATGAAATGGGTACAACCCGCATTTTGACGGAAAACAGCGTGTAATACCGCTTCACGTGGACCTGCATATAGCATATCAAATCCGTAACCAGTAACCATAACAGTATTGGGTGGAAAATACACTTCAACCATTTTACGAATAGATGCATCGCGAACAGGCGCTGGAATATCGCCGGCTTTTAATTTACCTAATAACATGTGAATTAATACACCATCAGCATTTACGCCATCTCTCGCCATTTTACATAATTCTTCATGCGCACGGTGCATAGGATTACGTGTTTGGAAAGCAACAACAGTTTTCCAACCATGTTCTTGGATTTCATTGCGAATTTCAACAGCAGTGCGGAAGGTATCAGGAAATTCATTAGGAAAATAACTAAAGTTTAAAACTTGGATAGGACCGGAAATAACGTATTTACCATTACTTTTGAAAGTACTAACACCAATATGACCATCATCTGTGGTACCAAATACTTTAGTTGCAATGAGATTAATTTGATCATCGGTCAATGTTTCAATGGCTTCAACATCTTGGACAGCGATAACTGGGTTTCCATCTTGGTTTGGATCGCGTAAAGCAATACGTTTTGCCCCTTGAATACTGCTGACATCATGCGCAGTATTTAAAATAGGAACGGGCCAAAACATACCCGTTGTGGTGAGCATTTTTTCAGCCACAGCCACACTGTCAGCAACATTCATAAAACCAGTCAATGGGTTAAAATAGCCACCTCCCAACATAACAACATTACCAGCAGCGGCTGAATTAATCAATAAAGAAGGTAAACCTTCAGCTTCTTTTTGTAATTCAGCATGTTTCTTTTGATCGTAGACAAATAGTGGATTAAGTGTTTCTGAGCCATATGGCTTGATCATTAATTTTCTCCTGATTTTAGTGGTAGTTATTTTTGGACTTTTTCTTTACAATAGCGCGATGATAATAACATTATTAGAAATTAATTAAAAATTAAAACAAAATGTTACAGCAAATCAAAGAATAATATATTAAAATGATAAATAAATTATTATATAATCAAATTCTCAATGATCCCTACTTGCCACTATATTTCTACTTTTTGCAACAGTCTAATAAATAATTTTTATGCTTGTTTAGAATAATTTAGCTTGGATTTTGGGATCATAATCCATTAACGTATACCATAAAGTCGGCAGGACGACTTTATTCGCATGACAATGTTGCTAAGGTTTTTTAGTGATATTTTTTTAACCTAAATGAGGAGATACCTACCAATGCCTACATTCGTTCGTACTGAAAAATGTGATGGTTGCAAAGGTCAAGACAAGACCGCTTGTATGTATATTTGCCCCCATGACTTAATGAAATTAGACAAAGACGGTTCTGAAACCGGTCATGCTATGAAAGCATTCAATCAAGAACCAGAACAATGCTGGGAATGTTATTCTTGCGTTAAAATTTGCCCACAACAAGCCATCGAATGTCGTCATTACGCAGACATCGTGCCTTTAGGTGCATCTGTACAACCTTTACGTGGTAGCGATTCCATCATGTGGACGATTAAATTCCGTAATGGTAACATGAAACGCTTCAAATTCCCTATCCGTACTACGCCAGAAGGTTCTATCGAGCCTTATGCCGGCAAACCTGCAGTAGATATGGCAAGTCTTGATAAACCCGGTGTTTTTACTATGACGGGTAAACTCAAAGGCGATCGTAGCCAATTAATTTGTCTAAAATAATCCATTAATCTTCATTATTTGAAGCACGGATTGAAATTAACGAACAAATTTACGAAACATAAACAATTTAACAGGTAATTAACATGGCTGGAACATTTGACAATCCCGAAATTATCGAAGAAGAAGTTGACATTTTACTCATTGGCGGCGGTATGGCATGTTGCGGTGCTGCTTATGAAGTCATGCGTTGGGTTGAAGGCACTGACATTAGCGTCAAATTAGTTGACAAAGCAGCAATGGATCGCTCCGGTGCAGTTGCTCAAGGTTTGTCTGCAATTAACACTTATTTAGGTGACCAAGACCCAGCTGATTATGCACGTATGGTTGCTAACGACTTAATGGGTATTACCCGTGATGACTTAGCTTATGATTTAGGTCGCCATGTCGATGATTCAGTTCATTTATTTGAAGAATGGGGTTTACCAATTTGGAAACAACCTGGTGATGAAAGCAAACCATTGAAAGATGGCGGTAAACCAGTGCGTTCCGGTAAATGGCAAATCATGATTAACGGTGAATCCTACAAATGGATTGTTGCCGAAGCAGCTAAAAAAGCATTAGGCACAGACAAAATTCAAGAACGGGTTTTCATTGTTAAATTAGTCAACGACAAAAACGATCCTACTCGCGTTTCTGGTGCAATCGGTTTCTCTGTCCGTGAATTCAAGATTTACGTTTACAAATTCAAAGCTTGCTTATTAGCAGCGGGCGGTTGCGTTAACTTATTCCGTCCACGCTCAGTCGGTGAAGGTACCGGTCGTGCATGGTATCCCGTATGGAATGCAGGTTCTACCTATGCAATGGCTGCAGAAGCCGGCGCAGAACTTACCATGATGGAAAACCGCTTCGTACCTGCACGTTTCAAAGACGGTTACGGTCCTGTCGGTGCATGGTTCTTACTCTTCAAAGCACAAGCAACCAATGCCCTTGGCGAAGTGTACATGGCAAAAAACAAGGAAATGTTGAATCAATATCCTCCTTATGGTCAAGCCGCTGTACCTGCTTCTTGCTTACGTAATCACTTGATGATGCACGAAATGAAAGAAGGTCGTGGTCCGATTTATATGGACACCCCAACTGCATTAGCCAAATTAGCTGAAACCATGACACCTAAAGAAATCAAACACCTTGAAGCAGAAGCTTGGGAAGATTTCTTAGATATGTGTATTGGTCAAGCCGGTGTATGGGCTGGTGAAAACATTGAACCAGAAAAGAAACCTTCTGAATTAATGCCAACCGAACCTTACTTATTGGGTTCACATTCTGGTTGTTGCGGTATTTGGGTATCTGGTCCTTCTGATTTAGGCGCACCTGCGGAATGGTCTTGGGGTTATCGCTCAATGACCACCGTTAAAGGTTTGTTTACTGCAGGTGACGGCGTAGGTGCTTCTGGTCATAAATTCTCTTCAGGTTCACATGCTGAAGGTCGTTTAGCCGCTAAAGGCATGGTCAAATATGTACTTGATAATAAAAATTGGAAACCTGAATTAGAAGATTCCGTCAGCGATTTAGTTGCAGAAATCTACAAACCAGTCCGTAATTTCTTGGAACACAAAGATTACACCACTGCAATTGATGTCAATCCTAACTACATCACACCTAAGATGTTACAATTCCGTCTACAAAAAATCATGGACGAATATTGTGCAGGTGTTGCAACTTGGTATCAAACCAATGCGCATATGTTGAAAGTGTGTGAAGATAAATTGGAAATGCTCAAAGAAGATTCCCTTAAAATGCGTGCAAAAGATTTACATGAATTGTTACGTGCATGGGAAAACTACCACCGTATCATCACGGCAGAAGCTCATATGAAACATATCCAATTCCGTGAAGAAAGCCGTTATCCTGGCTTCTATTACAGAATGGACTTCAATTTTGTTGATGAAGAAAATTGGAAATGTTTTGTGAACTCTACCTATGACAAGAAGAGCAAACAGTGGACTTGCAAAAAAGTGCCTCACGTTGATTTAGTTTCTAAACCAACTGCTAAGTAATTATAGCGCGAGTCACTTGTTGTTAAATTGAAGGGCATTCTTATGGATGCCCTTTTTTTTGGTTAAATTTAGAGATTGAAAACTGAGTTCAGATTAATTATGGAATGCTGGGTTTCTTTTCATCAACCCAGCACACACGAGCTACCGTATGATTTTTAACGACTTAACTCGTCTTCTACATCATTCCAGTGAGAAGCACCATCAGTACAATCGCCTGATACAATTGCATTTAACACAATTCCTTTTTCTTTAATTCGTTGTGCTAACGCTGCCATATCAGCATCTTCATAAGGTGAAGCATCAGTTGAAAATACAATAATACCATCTTCTTTAGTATGGCTTACAGCTAAATGTAACGCTTCAGCAGAAGCTTCAGGACACAAACCGCCGCCTTCTACTGCCAAACTACGGACAGTGTTGAGTAATGCATTCATATCATTGGTAAATGCACGCAATGTCACATTATCCTTAAATTCAACCAAAGCCACAGTAGGCATAATGGTATTATTCATTTGTTCTTGAATAAATTTTTCAATAGCAGCAATCACGCCATTGAGTTCTTCACCCATACTTTCAGTCGTATCAAGCACTAACACGATATCAGCCACAGCCGTATCCGGTACCACAATATTCGTTCTTTCACGAGTAATATGTTCAGGATAATTAGCGGCACCGACTTTAGCTTCATGCGTTAAAATTAACAAACTGGCATCAATCAATTGAACATCGATATCGACAACTGCACGACTGATGCTGTCAGGTGTTGCGATGCTTAAGTCATTTAATTGACAGGTGATGACGGGATATTGACTACTGTCACATGTACCATACTCAGTTGTTACATTTTTGAACTCAGTTCCAGCAGGTAATTGTAGAGTTAAATTAATACCCGTTGCTGTATCTATTGGAGCTAACGGACTCAATTCTACAGTTGCTTGATAATGTAACGCACTTTCCATGACCACTGGATCAGGCGTATCAGTCAATGTCACAGACAAATGTGGTTTCACTGATTTAAAGCTGGTTTTCACATCCACAGGATATTCTATAGAAGTCAATGTACTTACTGTCTTTAGAGTATCAGTTAAGTCATTATGTAACGTCAATTTCACTGTAGCCGTTGCACCAGAAGTCAAAGTAGGCAAAGTACAAATTAAGGTTTCAGTATCACATTGAGCCTCAACACTTTCTAAACTAACCAAAGTTGTACCAGTTGGTAATTGGTTGGTCAATGTTACATTTGTAGCAGTTTCACTTCCACCGTTGGTAATGGTCATGGTATAGGTTAAATCTTCACCTTGTTTAAGGTCTTCCCATTTATCTGGTTTAACTACTAATTTAAATGTAGTCAGTGGAGTAATAGTCACTTCAGTTCTTTTATTGTTGTTACCAATTTCTAGGGTTGTTGGTGCAAAGGTATAACCTTCTTTGCTAGCTAAAACAGTGTAAATGGTTTCATCAGTTAAGCCTGAAATTTCCCAATTACCAAGTATGTCAGTAGAGCTTAACTAGATTGCTTTACATATATTTAAATGTATGTAACAATGAATAA
>DYNN01000230.1 GCA_020721045.1 Thiomargarita sp.
CGAGCCGTATGTGGGGAAACTTGCAAGTACGGTTCTTAGGGGGCGTAAGCTACCCAGTGCAACAATTAAAAAGAACAAAACATGAACAACGTAAAATTAATTTTAGCGATTTTGATACTCATAAGTATCAATTCGTGCAAAAAAGACCCAATTGAAACAAAAGAAGGGACTTTAAGAAATGTGGCAGAGCAAAATAATTTATTTTATATTGGCTCTACCTTCTTAAACAATATTGCTGTAAATGAGAATGACAGAGAAGATTACAAAAGAGTTCTTGGCGAAGAGTTCAATTACCTGCAATGTGAATGGGACATGAGCATGGAAGCCGTTTGGACAGACAGATACGAATATAATTTTGAATGGTGCGACAACGCTGCCGATTTTGCAATTGCACATAATATGAAATTGCGTGGCGCTCATTTAATTTGGCACGGAGCGTTGCCTGAATGGGATATTGAAGCATTATCAAACGCCGAATTTGAAATTGCCGTAAAAGAATATATGGATACATTGATGACCCATTTTAACACAAAATATCCCGGACTTATTACCGAGTGGAACGTAGTTAATGAAGTTATTGACCACGACGGAATTATTAATTCAGGAGAAACACGTTTTAGACCATCAATATTTTTGGATAAAATGGGAGTAGATTTTGTTAAAAAATCTTTTACTTGGGCAAACGAAATTGACCCTTCTGCTAAATTATACATTTGCGATTATGATTTCCTTGGAAATGAAACTGATAACAAAGGCAAAGCCGATTTGCTTTATACCTTGGTAACCGAACTTTTAAACGAGAATGTGCCAATTCATGGAGTTGCCGAACAAATGCACTTGGATACAGATCCCGAAATGGGAAATCAAGACATGAATTATTATTCAACTACAATGGATAGATTTGGAAACCTTGGGTTAGACTTTCAAATTACAGAATGCACCATTGCAATTAAAAACGGTGTCGGTAGTTTAGACGAAAGACTTCAAGAACAAGCAGATATATTAAGTGATGTAATTAAATTATGCAAAACAAAACCATATTTCACAGGCTTTTCTTTTTGGGGTTTTGTAGATACTCATACATATCTTGATGAAAATGAATATCCTGTATTATTTGATAAAAATTACGAACCAAAACCTGCTTTTTTTTCAACATATAACGCATTGAAAGATAATTAAATGTTGCTAACATTGTATATGCGATAATTGCGGGCATTCGTGGTAAATGAAGCATAGTGCAAGTAAATTACATTTTACGTAATTGAAACGTAAGTGCCTTGAAATCCCGCAACTACGCATATACATTTTCGTTATTCCGGCAAGATGCTGATTATTAATTTGTTACGCTGATTAAAATCT